>CAZKJA010000087.1:0-6909 GCA_964552925.1 uncultured Treponemataceae bacterium | reverse complement strand
GCCTTCGCCAACGGTTACCAGGTGTGTACGCACTGCATAGGCGACGCCGCCGTGCGCCTCACGCTGGACATATACGCGAAGTACCTGAAGCCTGGAAACGACCTCCGCTGGAGGATAGAGCACGCGCAGATCGTCGACCCTTCGGACCTGCCCAGATTCGGCGAGATGGGGGTGATCCCTTCAATCCAGAGCACCCACGCGACCTCCGACTTCATCTGGGCTCCCGAAAGGCTCGGTTCCCGGATGGAATGCGCCTACAGGTACCGATCCCTGCTCGAGCAGAACGGCTGGTTGCCCAACAGCAGCGATTTCCCCATCGAGAATGTCAACCCCCTCTACGGTTTCCACGCCGCCGTGGCTCGAAAGAACCGCGACGGGTTTCCTGAAGGCGGTTTCCGGATGGAAGAAGCCTTGTCGAGACAGGAGGCCCTGAAGGCTATGACGATCTGGGCGGCCAAGGCAAATTTCGAGGACGGCACGAGGGGCAGCCTGGAGGCGGGCAAGTGGGCTGACTTCGTGCTTCTCGATCGGGACATCATGAACGCGCCTGAAGAGGAATTACGGAACGTCAGGGTGCTGGCGACCTACGTCGGCGGGAAAGCCGTGTTCGAGGCCGGGTAAGAGCTTCCAGGAAAGCGGGCCCGCGTTCAGTCGAAGTGGCCGGCGGCTCCAAGGAATGCGGCCAACGATACGGCGTCGAGCGGCAGCCTCGAAGCGGTAACGGTCTTGCCGACTATTGTCCAGGCGGCCTCGTCGAGGACCGTCGCCGCCCTGTCGGGCCACAACGCGTGCGCGGCCGCGTACAGGAACACCCTGCACAGCGGAGAGAATACCTGGGCGGCCCTGTCTGTCTCGAATTCGAAGTACATCGCGGCCTCGTAGTTCCCGTCGCCAAGGGGACGCGCCGACAATACCATCGCGACCATGGGCACGGCGCCGTCGCCCACCGGCACGCGGCCGGAGAGCAGCGCCATCGGGTCAGGAAGGTAGACGGCGACCGCCACCGACCATTCCTTGGTCCAGCGCGCCGGGATAGGGCTCGGATTGGGCTGCGACGCGGCGGCGATCAGGGCGTCGATAGGTCCTGTACCGAAAAACGCCCTGCCCCCGTCGGCGAACGCGAGGCGCATCGAGCCGTCCTTGCGTTCCCATACGGGCCCCGTGCGCTTCCACGCCCTGTCGGTCGACAAGCCCATCGAGGCGGCGCCAGCGGGATACCTGCCTTCGGCAACCGCGAGAAGTCCGAGCGACGGGTTCCCCTCCCGCCTGACGACGGCGGCCATCATCGAGTCTGTCCGCTCGGATATCGCTTCCACGCCCTTGTAGTCTGCGCCGGCGACGAGCAGCAGGGCCTCTTTCAGGGTGACCTTGTCAAGCCGCGCGTAGGCCACTGCCCCCGACGGCATCAGCCTTTCGGCCTCGAACTCGACAGGAACGCTCACGAGGGTGGCGCACGAAGCCGCCGCAAGGGAGAAAAGGAGTACTGCAGCCAGAGGCCTCGGGATGAATTTTCCGCTCACAGTCCGTTCCTTTCGATGATCGCCGAGGCCCGCCTGCGGTGTTCCAGCGCGGCTTGATGCCAGTGGTAGAGCGCGCTTTCGCGGAACGAGGCGGGCACCGGAACGGGGGCGCGGGGGGTGGATCCCGCGGCCCTCGCGAGCTGGGCCCTGGCCCAGGCCAGCTTGTCGTAATGACGTATCCCGGCAAAAGGGGAGCTGTCGTCCGGGGCGCCCGCCTCGCGCCGCCACAGGAGCGGCTCGTACGGCCTCAAGTTCCAGCAGATGACGTAGTCGGCCAGTCGTTCGTCGCGGTTCGGCTTTGCCCACAAGGATTCCAGCCTGGCGACGACAAGTTCGTCGTCGCCGAAGCCTTTGCCGAGGAATACGCGCAGGTAGCGGTATATCTTGCGCGCTGCCTCGGCGAAACGCACGCGGTTGACCACGAAGCTTCGTTCCGGTACCAGGCGGGGGTCTACCCAGCTCGAGTTGGGCTCGTCCGGCGACGACAGCGCCTGAAGGTGACCCGCGGGAGGCAGACTGGCCGCCAGCGAGGTGCCCCCGACTTCGTTCCAGCCGCCCGAGAGTCCGCAGAAATTCTGGTGGGCCCAGGTGTCGGCGAAGGTGTGCAGTGTCACGCCGATCAGGTACGGATCCTTGTCCTTGAGCGCTGCGACGAGCAGTTCCTTGGCCGCCCCGGAATTGGGGGTGACGGCGTAGGGGTTGGTCCGGCCGTCGCGCCTCGCCTCGGACGCGGCCTTTGCATCGCCGGGTATGAAGTGGAACGGCAGGTATATGTCGCGCTTGACCGAGTCGTCCCAGAACAGGTAATTCTGGCTTACGATGATGTCGACGCGGCCGGTTGGCGTGTCGAATGAGAGCGGTGTAGTGGAAGCGTCCACTTCCTGCGAGGAATTGGCTATGATGAAGGCCCGCTCCTCGTCGAAACCGGCCTCGAGCGCGAGTGCGTGGACGGCGTAGTAATGGAATTCCGCGTTCATCTGGATATCAAGGTACTGGAACGATGCGCGTTCCGGCTAGCCGAGGCCGCCGCCTTTGGCTAGTATGTCTTAAAATTCAGTTCCCGGCCTTCGCCGGCCGCGGACTGGTTGGAGAAGGATCGCCCGCATGGACAACCAGAAAAAACTTCCCCGCTGGGATCTCGACCCGGTGTACCCGGGTTTCGACTCCCTTGAATACAAGGCCGCCAAGGACGAATACTGCCGGCTCGCCGCCGCGTTCGAGACGCATTGCACAGCGGCTCCCGCCATAGGCTCCGTCAGGGCATGGCTAATGGAAGCCTTGCGTCTGTCAGACGCCGCGGGCTCGCTCGGCGAGACTCTCGGCGCGTACGCCTACGCCCGCTATTCGGTAGACACGCGCGAGCGGACCGCGATGGTCGAGCTCAACGCCGTCGAAGAATTGACGCTGGCGCTGAAGCGGGCAGACGTCGCGTGGAAAAACGCGCTCGCGGCCAAGGCGGACGAAGCCAGGGCCCTCGCGGCCTCGGACCCGGAACTTGCGCGCTACGCCTTCTTCATAGGCGAGGAGCTGTTCTGGCAATCGCGGCAGATGGCGCCGGAACTCGAAGACCTCGCCGCTGACCTGAACAGGGCGGGCGGGGACGCCTGGGGTCGCCTGCAGGAGACCGTCTCAAGTACCACAAGCGCTGTCTGGGACGAAGCAAGCGGTGAACGGAAGACCGTGGTCCAGCTGCGCGCGCTCGCCTTCGACGCCGACCGAACCGTGCGCGAGAAGGCATTCAGGAAGGAACTGGAAGCCTGGAAGGGGGTAGAGATCCCCTTGGCCGCAGCGCTCAACGGGGTCAAAGGCTTCTCGGTGTCGCTGGACAGGCGGCGCGGATGGGAAGGTTCGCTGGAGAAGGCGCGCGAACAGTCGAGGATAAGCAAGGCGACGCTCGATTCGCTCTTGCTCGCGATGGAGGAATCGCTGCCCGCGTGGCGGCGCTACCTGAAGGCCAAGGCGCGGCTCCTGGGCGTTGACAGCTGCGGTTTCTTCGACCTCTTCGCGCCGGTGGGCAAGGCCGACAGGGTCTATGCCTGGGACGAGGCGCGCGACATCGTCGTCGAGAAGTTCGGCGCGTTCTCCAGGGACATGGGCGACTTCGCCGCGATGGCGTTCAGGGACGATTGGCTGGACGCCGAAGCGCGCGACGGCAAGGTCGGCGGCGCGTATTGCATAGACTTCCCCAGGGCCCGCGTCGCGCGCGTGATGTGCAACTTCGAGGGCAGTTTCAGCTCCTTGTCGACGATAGCCCACGAGCTCGGCCACGCGTACCACGCCTGGGTGCTCAAGGACGAACCGTACGCGCTCACGCACTACCCGATGACGCTGGCAGAGACGGCGAGCATATTCGCCGAAACCGTCGTATTCGAGGACGCGCTTTCGAAGTCATCGGGCGCCGAGAGACTAGGCCTCATCGAGAACCACCTGCAGGACGGATGCCAGATCCTCGTCGACATCCTTTCGCGCTTCCAGTTCGAACAGGCCGTATTCGAACGCAGGGCCAAGGGGGAACTGTCGCCGGACGAGCTGTCCGAATTGATGCTCGAGGCGCAGAAGCGGACCTACGGCGACGGCCTCGACCCGGATGCCCTGCACAAGTACATGTGGGCGGTCAAGGGGCATTACTACCGGAGCGAGCTGGCGTTCTACAATTTCCCCTACGCCTTCGGGCAGCTGTTCGGCATGGGCCTGTACGCCCGCTACCGGCAGGAGGGCGCCGCTTTCGCCGAAACCTACAAGGCCCTGCTCATGGAGACGGGGAAGGCGAGCGCGGCAGCGGTCTGCGCCAAGGCCGGCTTCGACATAGAAACTCCTGCCTTCTGGCGCTCGGGGGTCAAGGTGTTCCTGGAGCAGGTGGACGAATTCGAGCGGCTCGTGGCCGCGGGGGGACTCTGATGGAAACGAAGAAAAAGGCAAGCGTCATACAGAAGCCGGGCGCGAAACGGAAGCCGGAGCCGGCGCGCGTCGGACGCAAGGCCAAGGGAAAGAAGGTCGGCGTCCTCGGCGCGGGCGCCTGGGGCACCGCGGTGGCGAGGGCCCTGGCGATGAACGGACACGACGTTACCCTGTGGGCGCGCGAGGCTGCAATAGTCGAGTCGGTGAACGAACGGCACGTGAACGAGTTGTTCCTGCCTGGCGTGAGGCTGCCCGACAATCTGCGCGCCAGCATCGAACCGCTCGACGCGGCGACCGGCATGGAGGCGATCTTCCTCGGCGTGCCCTCGCCGTTCCTGCTGCAGGCGGTGAAGCGGATCCTCACGTCCCCCGACATCATGGAGGGCAGGACGCTTGTAGCGGTGCTCACCAAAGGCTTCATCGAGACTGAAAACGGTCCGCGCCTCATCGTCGAGACCCTCGAGGACTACCTGCCCGGTTTCTACCGCGGCAACCTTGTCTACATCTCCGGACCGAGCCACGCCGAAGAGGTGTCGCGCGACTTGATGACCGGCCTGGCCGCGGCAAGCTCCAACGGCCGCAACGCGATACGCGTCAGGCACTTGCTGCAAAGCCGCAGGCTCCTCGTCTTCCCCTCGCTCGACGTCGTCGGCGTGCAGGTCTGCGGAGCGGTCAAGAACGTGATAGCCATAGCCTTCGGAATGCTGGACGCGCTCAAGGCGGAGTCCAACCACTTCGGCGACAACACCGAGTCTCTTTTGCTCGCGGCCGGCCTCAACGAGATACAGGCCTTCGGCCAGGCTTTAGGCGCGACTCACCCGGAGACCTTTACCTCGCTGGCCGGCGTCGGCGACCTCGACGTCACCTGCCGCTCGGTCCACGGGCGCAACCGGCGGCTCGGCCGGGAGATAGTCGAGAGGGACGCGCTCAGGAGCTTCAGGAACGCGGAAGATCTGGTTTTACGGATCGGGGAACTCGGTTACTTGCCCGAAGGCGTGCCGGCGAGCATCTTCGTACAGAAGATAATGGACGAGAAGAAACTGTCGATGCCTATCTGCCGCGGTGTTCACCGCATACTGGACAAGGAGCTTTCTCCGAAGGAGTTCATCGAGGAATATCTGGGAAGCCTAGCTGGTTCCTGAATAATCGTCCGCCAGGGCGAGGCCTACGGGCATACGCCCGCGCATGGCGGCCTTTACTATGGCACGGGTTTCTCGGTATCTTCTTGATGTGGTATCCCTGTGTCATCCGGCCGAGGGATACCCGAAGCATCCAAATACTGTGTACATTGAATCATGAGGTTGTCCCATGCCGACGTATGAATACGAGTGCAGAACCTGCGGGTATTCCTTTGAAAAGGTCCAGAGCATGTCCGAGGACGCTGTCAAGAATTGCCCGGAATGCGGCAATGAAGTCCGCAGGCTCATATTCGGCGGTTCCGGTATCATTTTCAAGGGTTCCGGTTTCTATGTGAACGATTCACGCGGCAAGAATTCCGCCGCTCCTTCCGCCGCTTCGAAAACGACCGGCGCGGGTTCCGATGCCCCATCCACGGGCGGCAGCTCCGGCGGCGCATCCTCCGGGGGCTCGGAGCAGAAGAAAGCCCCGGCAAGCGCGCCTTCGGGCACGGCAAGCTCCGCCGGTTCCAGCGCCGCTGGTAAAACTTCCTCCAAGGACTGACCCTGAAGCGCCAGAAGTCTCCCAAATTTTTCTGCGAGCACTGCGGAGCCGAGGTCGGCCGGAACGATAAGTCCTGCCCGACCTGCGGCCGTTTTTTTTCCGCCGTGCGATGCCCCCGCTGCGGTTTTTCCGGCTCGACGACCAGGTTCGCCCACGGTTGCCCGGTCTGCGGCTACAGCCAGCCTCCCGACGATTTGTACCCCGACCCCGACGAGGCCGAACATACTCACCACACAGGTCCGGTGGCGCCGTTGCCTGTCTGGACATGGATAGTAGCCGTTGTCACCCTGGTCGCGGCCGTGCTCGCGCTGGTTTCTGTGATGTAGAAGCTTTTCCCTGAAGTGATCCCCCCCAGCGTCTGGATCCTCGCCGGCTTATTCGATCCGCGATTGACAACCGGGAATTGTTGAGTGAATAATGCCTCATGATCAAATGGATTTATAAAGTTTCCAGGCGCCCGAAGGCCCTGTCTTTCCTCCTGGTTGCCATGCTTGCCGGTTGCGATGTCTGGGGACCGGCGGACAACCCCGTCGATCCCGATGCCCCGAGTTACCAGGGATTCCATACAGTCACGAATTCCTCGGATATTGGGGCGGTGTCGCCAACCGACGGTGGGTTCCTGGATGGTAGCCTCGTCACGATCGACGGCGTGGCGGGAGCCACCGCCTATGAACTCAGGATCGCGGCCTCGGAGGGGGAACTCGACTCCAGTCCCTTGTTCGTGAAGTCCGACTATACGTCGAACACGATGGACCTGGACGGCGCTCCTCTCGACGTCTCCACGAAGTATTACTGGAAAGCCAGAGCATAC
>CAZKJA010000086.1:0-11423 GCA_964552925.1 uncultured Treponemataceae bacterium | reverse complement strand
ATACTCCAGGAGGCATACGTGCGTTCGAAAAGAATGCCGATTTTTTATGCTGTCGTGGTATCGTTGGCGGTATCCTGCGCCACCGCCCCGCAGGTTCCCGACACTCCCGCACCCCCCGCACCTTCCCCGACGGCGCCCGAGGCCGAGATGGCGAAGGCGAAGGAGCAGCGTGCCTTGATCAAGGACAATGGGCTTGAAGCCTATGCTCCCGATAGCTTCGGGAAGGCCGAGGATGCGTTCCTCGCCGCCGAAAAGGCGTACGGCAAGGATGATGGGCAAGCCAGGGAGCGCCTCGCGATCGCACTGCCCCTTTATGAACAGACCGTGAAAGACGGCTTCGCGAAGAAGATTTCCGAAAGGAAGTCGGTTGCCGACACGGCGAAATCCAGGGCAGACGGCGAAAAAGCCAAGGTAGCCGCCAAGGAAACCTACGCGGCGGCCGAAGCTGCATACGCCAAGGCCGGTACCGACGCCTCGTCTTCGAGGTCGGCCGAGGCGGTTGCCGCCTACGAGGAAGCCACGCGGAAGTTCGAGGAGGCCGCCGTCCAGGCTGCCGAAGCCAAGGTCAAGGCGCAGGCCGCCATTGAAAACGCGGACGCATCGCTTCAAACCACCGGCGAGCGTTTGAAGACCATCGATGAAGAAATGAATGCAGCGGAAGGAGGCACTCCATGAGGAATTGCCACAAGGCATGGCTCAGCCTGTCGTTCTTCCTTTTCCTGGGCGCCATGGCAGCCTTCGGACAGAGCACCCTGACGGACAATCCCAAGTACCGCAAGGCGCTCGACTTGCAGCGCATGGCCAAACAGGCCTACGAAACCGGCGACTACCAGAAAGCGGTCGAATACTCGCAGCAGTCCGAGGAATTATCCAAGACGGCGCGCGCCGAAGCGGAGACGCAGCGTCTGCGATGGGTCGCGTACAATCTCAAGAACAGGGCAGCCGAGCGGATCGCCTTTGGCGAGAAAAACAAGGCGGAGACCAGGTATCCAGCGGTATGGACCGAGGCGACGGCATCATACGGGGTCGCGATCAAGGCTTTCGATACCGAGGAGTATGAAGCGAGCGCCGCAGCCAGCAGGAACGTCGTCGCCTTGTTGTCGAAGGTGCAGCCGGAACTCAAGACGAGCGTCGCGGCGACCCGCCCCCCGGCGGTCAAGTCCTTGCCCGCTTCCTATGAGGTTCGCCTGATCGAATCCAGGCGGGACTGTTTCTGGCGAATAGCGGAGTACCCCTTCGTTTACGGCGACCCGTGGAAGTGGCGCCTGCTCTACGAAGCCAACAAGGACAGGCTGCCCGATCAAGGCAACCCGGATTTGCTCGAACCCGGCATCGTCCTGACTATTCCGCCGCTGGCCGGCGAGATGCGGGAAGGAACCTGGGTTCCCTGATTCCTTCGACCGAGAACTACATGGAATTCGCTGGGCGGGCAGGCGGGCGTCAAGGGTTTGTCAACCCGCCCGCGCTGACCCGGTTTTCCGTTCAGGCTGTGCGTTTGTTGACTTCCGCATAGATCTTCCCGGTGAGCGGCGTCGGGATGCCAAGTTCCTTGCCGAGCCGCAGGATGGTCCCGCCGAACAGTTCGCCTTCATTTGGTTTACCCGCTATCTCGACGTCGCGTTGGTACGATGTCTTGGTGTCCGGGGCGAACGCCTTGCCTTTGTCGAACGCCATGGACGCCGCGTCCGGAGGCAGGGCGATACCTTTAGCGCGGGCTATCGCGACTATCTCGGCCTGTATTCCGCGGACCACGGACGCCCATGACTCATCGGCTATCACTCCGCCGATGCCGAGCCCGCTCCTGGCGGTAACCAGGGCGAACGACGCTATGAACAAGTATTTTGTCCAGATGGCGGGGAAGGGATCCTCGAACCAGTCGTACGGGATGCCCGAACGGTCAAGCAAGGCGCGCAGCGGCGCGCTTTCGTATTCCGGCCGGCTCGGTTCCCTGCCGAGCACCAGGCTGCCCTTGCCGCTGCCGTGGTGCACTGTGCCTGGTTCCTTCACGACTGACGCTATGTATATTGACGCCGGCACGACGATTCCGCCTTTTATGACGGAGCGGACGCGTTCGTATATATCGGCGCCGTTGAGGAGCGGTACTATCACGGTGGCTGGGCCGACTATCGGAGCTATGGCGCGGCAGGCACTGTCGAGGTCGTATCCCTTGACGCAGAGGAACATGAAATCGGCCAAGCCCGCCTTGGTCGGATCGTCAGTGGCCAACGTCGGGCGGATCACCGATTCCATGCCATCGGGCGCCCTGTAACGCAAGCCGCCGGCCTTGATGGCCTCCAGGTGGGCGCCTCGGGCGATGAAGACGAGTTCCGGTTTCCCCGGGCCTTGCATCGACTCGATTCCCAGTCCTATACGGGCGCCGATATAGCCGCCTATGCCTCCCAAGCCAAAAACCACTATCCTCTGCATGCTGCGCTCCTTGGGTCGAAAATCCTGTTTCCGGAGTGTACAGCACATCTCAGGCAGGAGACAATATTCGGACCGCTCGCTATCGCAGCGCCTTCAGCTTTACCAGTTCGGCTTGCGCCCGGTAGCTTCCGGGCCGCTTGGGATCGACTATGACGAGCGCGTCCGCGAACGCGGCTTTGGGGTAATACACATCGAATCCCCTGGCGTCCGCCACATGGGGCGAACCGGCTGCCTGTTCATAATTGGCAACGAGGGTTGCGAACGTGCCGTCGTTGGATACCATGCCGTGCGTCAGTATCCCCTTTGGGCCGATCCCAGGGACGAGCACTGGCAGCGCGCTTCTCCTTGATATTTCTTCCGCCGAGGCCCTGAAACCCAGGTACAGGGTCGCCAGTTCCCTCGATCCTATCCCGCGCATAAGCGAACGCAGGGGGTTGAACGCGAAGGCGTACCAGAATTTTCCCATGCCCGCGCTTCTTGCGGGCCCCGTAGACAATACGAAGAGGCACATGCCCCTGATGCGGTGTTCGTCTTCGTCCCAGAGCCTGCACACGATGACGCCTGGCCTGAGGATAAGTTCAGGAAACCCCGAGAGGCATATGCCGCCCATGTCGCCATAATAGGCATCGAGAAAACCGCGGGAGGTGCGCAGCGTGAAATGCTTTTGGTCCGGCTTGTCGGAAGAAAGCTTGGCGAGCAGGTCGCGCCATTTGGCAGTCTCGGCCGTGATCCTGGCGTAGGCGGTAACGCGCCGCAACGCGGCATCCATCGATTCGGCGGACGGGCCTCCACCCCTGAGCCTGCTCGAGCCCCGGAGCGCCGAAGCCAGTTCGCCTTCGGCCTTGCCGAGCGCCTTTGTCACCGAATCGTCGGCAGCGCAGGCCGCACACAGCGCATCGACGGCATCGGCGACCAACGCCGCTTGTTCGACTCCCATGAAGCCTGGCGCGACGTCGAGCGCGAGCCTGGCGACGATCGACGAAAAGTTGCCATCTTTTCCGTACCGTACCGCGGCCCCGGCCATCGCCTCGAACGGCGGCCCGTCGCCCGGCTTGAAGAAATGCCCCGCAAGGTGCATGGCGAGCGCGAACCTCCTCGGGTCGCGGGTCGCTGGCGGTATGTCTTTCAAGGCCTCGAACGCCGCATCCATCAAGGCGAGGCGCGCTTCGATGGCGCGTATCGCCTTCGCGTCATGCTCGCCGACCGAGCCGCCTTCGGGAATGGCCTTGAGATCCGCCAGACGCTTCCTGGCCGCCGCGGACTCCTTGCCGAGTTCCGCGAACACTGAGCCGCATTCCGGGTCGCCCTTGCCGGAAACGAGGGCGCTCCACGCCGATTCGATGATATCGACGGCCACGCGCGCCCTGACGGCGTCCCTGCTGGCCACATCGATGCCTTTGCCCGCCTGCCCGGTCGAACCAAGCCGCAGGCGTAAAGTACTTACGATGAGGCTCCCCGAGGAAGCCGCGCCGTAAGCTTGATACAGGCCGCACATCGAAGGCTGCTTGAGGGCCTGGAAGGAGAATCCCGTGCCCAGGCCGGGTATAAGGCTCCGTATCGCCAATTCATGGAAGCCAGGCCCCAAGGCGTCCAGGCGGGAGGCATCCTCCTGGTTCCAGCCACGGTCCGCGCCCGAGCCCAAGGCTTCGGTCATCTCCGCGTACAGCCGCGCCGCCTCGGGCCGGGTCTTGAACAAGGCGCGCCGCATCGTGGCAAGATCGGGCATGGAACCGTCGTTTGAGCGGAGCGGCTCAAGGTCGAGGCCCAGGGACGAGGCGAGGGCTTCCGCGTCGAAGGAGCGCCGCTCGTGGAATGTGGGGGCGAACGCGAATGGGCAACGGGGATGGACCCCGCCGTTCGCGGCCACCGCGACAATGTAAGCCGCCCGGTCCGCCGGGGACTTCCTGGCAAGATCCTCCAGATGCCAGCGCGCCAAGGCTGCGCCTTCGTCCCGCCGGAGGATTCCGGCCAGGGAGGCGGCATCCATGAGGTAGCCTGGATCCGCGTTGAGGCTTATGGCGGCCGCCCTGCCGAGGACGGCGGGTCCGGCGTCGAGCGTGGCTAGCTGGGAGGCCAATTCGGCGTAGCCGTGCAATTCCATCGCTACGGCCCAGGCTCCCGCTCCCGAGGTTGTACGCTTTTCCATGCGTTCCTCGAACGAGTCCGTGAGCCCCGCCGTGGCAAGGAATCCCTCGGCCGCGGTCGGCGACATCGCCTGCATGCGCCTGCCAAGCGTGCGTTCCAGCGTCGCGAGCGATGTGGCTATGGGCGCGAGCTGCTCCGGATCGATTTTGCCCGACATCCTGTACAGGCAGGGAAGCACCGTCCGGCGCATGAAGGTGAGAAAGCCCGCGCTCGAGAACGAGAAACTTTTCCACGCCTCCGCCCACGAGGCCAGGTGCGCTTCCTGCGCCGAGAACCTCTCCGAGGGTATGCGCGCCAGAGGCCTGCCGACGTATTTGCATAGCGCCACGTCAGCTATCACCGGGCTGGTCCCGAGCCTGGAACCATTCCACGGATGGGCCGACCTCAGGGCTATGAGCAGGTCCGCTATCGAGCCGAGCACCCACACGTGCCTGGATCGCCATTGGCGCCAGTCGTAATCGTTGCCCATCCTTGGAAGGACGACGTGGATGACGAATGCGGCGGGGGATATCCCCGCCCTGGCCAGGCGCATCAGCACGTAATAGATGCCCCTGTCGACGCCTGGCGGCGCTTCCTCCTTGAAGAGTATCTCCTTGAGGGGCGCCATCGCGGACACCGGATCGAGCCAGTGCTCCTCGCCCTTCTCGTATACGGCCTCGAGCAGTTTCAAGGCGCCGGAGCGGGACGCCCGCGGCTTCGCTTCGTCGAGTTCAGCGGTACCTATCAGGGTAATCCTGTGACGGAACGGTTGCCCCGAGCCTTGGCGCTCCAGCTGGCGAAGCCTGGCGCGCAAGTTCTCGGAGACCGAGAGCGAGCGGACCTCCGCCTCCCCGTTCCCGGACAAGCCCTCGGTGGCCTCAACCTGAGCGTCAGGATCCCGGGCAATCTCGTCATCCTGGTCAGGGATTTCCATGAGCACATCGTAGCAAGCTCCGCGGCTATAGTCAAACAAGACGACGCCGGGATGGAATCATTATATTTCACGTACTCTATCGTTAAAACCAACGGGGGCTTCGATGCTCAATCGAGTACTGGCTTGCGCGTATTGCGCAATCGCATCGGTCGCCGCAGCGACGGCTTCACCGGGGGCTCCGGTTTCAGATGCTTCCGCGTGGTGGGCCGAGGCGACCCGCGCCTATGCCGAAGCGCGGGCATTGAGCGCGACCCGGACAAGCGTCCGCGTGGAGGAAGTCGATGAGGCCGGAACCGTCCAGTCGTACGAGAGCGGCGAGACCGTCACGGAATTTGTCGGCATGGAGTCCCGGGTACTCGTGGTCAGGGCCGAGAAGAACGGCAAGGACGTAACCGAGGATTGGCGCAGGCGGTACTCAAAGTCGAGGGACGGGCCACGGGGCGGGCCTCCCGAAGGCTTCGACGCCACCCCCTTCGACCCCAAGTACGCCAAGGATGTGTTGTTGGGCGAAGCCATGCAAAAGAATGGCCTGGTCGAGGTACCGTACACAATAATGACCGGCGGAGGCCCCGTCGAGGGCGTGGCGTATTTCTTGCCCTCAGGGAAAGCTGCGTCCGCATCGCAACGATGGATGGAGCCGCCGGTGTTCGTGTCGTCTATGAAATCCACCTTGAAGTATGCGTATCAGGATGGGGCGTTGGTGATAGGCGGCATGCGGATCGAGGGGCAGGCATCGATACTGTTCGTCAAAAAGCGCTTCCGTATGGAATTCGAGTTTCGGGAATGGCAACGGACGCCCGGTCAATAATCGCCGACGGCAAGGGCAACCGGCCGCTTGACTACTACGCAGGCGTAGACGAACAGCTCGAGCAGCGCCCGCTCGTTCGACTGTCCCAGTTCGCGCAGGGCGGCATCGGTCTCGACGCCGAATGCGACCAGCCTGTCGCATACCGCCGGCGGCCATCGACGGCGCGCCGCCTCGTAACTCGCCAGCGCCGAACGGCGCGTGATACGCAGGTTCCTGGCCGCCTGCTCGAAAGGCGTGCCTTTGGCGATGCCGTCGTGCAGGGCCGAGAGGCGCCTGAGCGACCACAAGAGCCCTGCCAGCAGTCCCACACCGGTGCCGTCTTTACTGGAAAGGATGGCGGACAACGTCTCGAGCGATTGCTCGAAGCTGCCCGCGGCCATCCGGTCGAAGAGGCTGAAGGCGTCTTCCGCCCTGTTGTGCGCGATGTATCGGTCGACATCGTCCGCGCCGACGCTGGAACCCCGGGGGTAGAACAGGGCCAGCCGGGAACACTCGACCTTGAGTGCCTCGGTGTTGTTCTCGACCAGGTCGAGTATCGCCTCCACGGCGTCATCGTCGGCGCCAAGTCCCTGGGCGGAGAAAAATTCCCGGACCCAGCGGCCGGATTCCTGGGGCGAGAGTTCCCAGAAGACTTTTTTCGCATCCTTGCCGACCGCTTCCTCTATAGCCTTGTCGACGCCTATCCCATCGGATACGAGCACGAGCACGGTCGATTCCGCGGGGTGCTTGCAGTAGTCGAGGAGAGCCTGGACGTCGGCCTTGGCCTTGATCTGATCCGCTCCCAGGTACTGGACGAACTTTCCGGAGGCGAACAGGGAGCCGTTGAGAAGCAGGTCCACGAGGGTCGAAACCGTCGTCTCGTGGGCGTAGAGCCTGTGCTCCTCCGGTTCGGCGCGCCACGCCTTGGCGCAGGAGGATCTTAGTTGCTTGATGAAGTCGTTGCGACGACCCAGTTCAGGCCCGCCGAGCACATAGATCGCTTCCATGGCGGAGTCTAGTAGGTGCGCACTATGCCGCGAAGCTTGCCGAGTATCCTGACGTCCTGGGTGAATATCGGACTGTAAGCCGAGTTTTCAGGAGCAAGCCGTACCCGGCCCTTTTCCTTGAAATACCGCTTGAGCGTTACCGAATCCTCTATAGCGGCGACGACAATCTCGCCGTCCTCGGCCACCGGTTTCTGCTCGATTACAGCGATGTCGCCGTCGAGGATACCCGCGTTTATCATGCTGTCGCCGCGCACGCGCAACGCGAAGCACCTGGCGTTGCCGACCATCGAAGCCGGTACATGCAGGCTCGACTCGAAGTTTTCCTCGGCAAAGATCGGTTTGCCTGCCGCCACGGAACCGAGTACGGGAACCTCGATGGTCGGAGAGCGGCCCTCGCCGACGCGTCTGCCGATTATCTCGATTTTTCTTGAGCGTCCGCCGCCCGCCCTGATCCTGCCCTTGCGCTCGAGCGCCTTCAGGTGGTCGTAGGCGCCTTTCACCGACATTTCGAAGTACGAGGCGATTTCGCGTATTGTGGGGGGGTAGGGGTTTTCGCGTATGAAGGTTTCTATAAACTCGAGAACTTCCTTCTGGCGTGCAGTCAAGTCAGTCATTCGCCGACCTCTATACCAAATTTCTTTATCTTGGCGTGCAGGTTGCTCGGATACACGCCGATGGACTCGGCCGTTCTGGCTATATTATATGCATGCTTTCGTAAATTGTGCAGTAAATATCCGCGTTCGAATGCCTCGCGGGCGTCGGAAATTCGCATTTCGGCGAGCTGGTCCATCCTGTCAAGGCTTGGAGCCGTGCAATCCCCGGTACCCGACAGCAGGAAGTGCTCGACAGTCTCCTCCGAGATCTCGTCCTCGTCGCTCATCACCGACATCCGTTCCATGAAATTCTTGAGTTCGCGCACGTTGCCGGGCCATGTGTGCCGCTCGAGCACCTTTACCGCTCCGGTGGATATCCGCCTTGTGCTGTCTCCCGTCATCCGCGCGAGGAAAAAGCTGGCAAGTTCCGCTATGTCTTCGGTGCGCTCATCAAGGGAGGGCATGCGAAGCGGTATGACGTTGAGCCGGAAGAACAAGTCTTCCCTGAATCGGCCGCCGGCTATTTCCTGACGGAGGTCCTTGTTCGTCGCCGCGATGATGCGCACATCGACCTCTATGGTCGCTTCGCCTCCAAGCCGCTCGAAGCGCATCTCCTGAATCGCGCGCAGCACCTTCGACTGCGCGGAGAGGGACATGTCGGCTATCTCGTCGAGGAAAAGCGTTCCGGTATGGGCCGTCTCGAACTTACCCTTGCGCCGTGCGACGGCATCGGTGAACGAACCTTTCTCGTGGCCGAACAGCTCGCTTTCTATCAACGTGTCGGGCATCGCGGCGCAGTTCACCGCCACGAAGGGACCGGCGGAACGTTCGGAGAGCTCATGGATGCGCCTGGCTGCCAGTTCCTTGCCGGTGCCGTTGTCTCCGGTGATGAGCACGCGGGCATCGGAATGGGCGCTCTGGTCGATCAGCCCGAGGACTTTCTTTATCGCGGGCGATGTGCCTATGATCTCGTCATGCTCGACCGAGGTCCGCTTGAGCCTGGCGTTTTCCAGGCGAAGGTCGGCGAGCGCCCCGGCATTCCGTACGGCGGTCAGCAGCCTCTCTATCGACAGCGGTTTTTCTATGAAGTCGAAGGCGCCGAGTTTGACGGCGTTCACCGCCATGTCGATCGTGGCGTGACCGGAGATCACTATCACCTCGATCGCTGGATGGTCAGCCTTGATCGCCTTTAAAACATCGATGCCGCCCATCCTCGGAAGCCAGACGTCAAGGATCACGACGTCGATTGTTTCATGGGCGAGCATGTTCAGCCCGGCGGGGCCATCCTCCGCTGTCTGGATGCGATACCCTTCGTCCTCGAGCACGTCCTTTACGGTCGCCCTGATACCGGGTTCATCATCGATCACGAGGATGGAGCCCATGGAGGACTTCCTTTGGCTTGTCACGTGTTTTCCGCCGGTATGTCGATATAAAAAATGGTTCCCGCTCCCTCGCTGGATTCGAAACGAATCTTGCCGCCGTGAGCCGCCACGATATGGTCGACGATCGCAAGGCCGAGACCGGTGCCTCCCTGCTTCGTCGTGAAATATGGCGAGAACACCTTGTCCTGGTCTTCGGGCGGGATGCCGCATCCGTCATCCCTGACTTGAATTCTACAGTAGCGGGATTCCGCCGTTTTGACAAGATCGGCCCTTATCCAGATGTGCCCCGTGCCGTTCGTGGCATCGCCGGCGTTTGCGAGCAGGTTGCCGAGCGCCTGTTTGAGGTAACCCCGGTCGGCCTTCATGACTATGCCCGGATCCACCCCTTCGCAGTCTATTGTCATCGACGGGAGGGAAGCCGAGTACAGGTGCACTGCCTCGTCTATCATCTGCTTCACTTCCATCCAGTCTTTTTGGGGCTCCGGCAGGCGCGCGAAGTCCCGGAACTCCGTCAGCAACGACTCCATGTTGATAGTTTCCTGCACTATTGCGACCATCGAATTTTCTATTATTTCACCCGCGCTCGCCGGATCGGCCTTCCATCGCTTGAGCACGCGCTCCGCGGACAGACGGATGGGGGTGAGCGGATTTCGGAGTTCGTGGGCCAGTTTCCGGGCGATATCGCGCCAGGCGCCAATCTTCTCGTTGCGGATTTCGTCTCCCCGGGCGCGTTCGAGGCTGTCAAGCAGCGCGTTCAGCTCCTCTACGATGTCGCCCGCCTCGTCTCCGGGCTTCGCGATGAAAGGAGCGCGACGCGTCCCGGCACCGATGCGGCGTATCGCGTCGGAGAGGGCCGCGACGGGATGAAGCAGCCTGTCCGAGGCTTCCAGGGCGAACAATACCGCCATCGCGGTCAACGGGAACACGAAGCTCGCTATGAAATAGACTATGTACGCGAAAAAGGAGTCGGTTCCTGGAGCGCTCCTGTCGATTGCCGCCAAGGCGGCTGACATGTTGGCGGCGGCATCCTCCACGACTTCGGGGAACCGTAGCGAAACAACTACCGACAACGACCCGTTTTCCATGCTCGTGCCTACATCTCGGGCGAAGTAGCGCGCGTAGCTCCTCCCGCCGGTCGAAAGCCTTGGCAGGAAACCGTTGCGATCCATACCAACGTAGCTCTTCGCCGCCCTCGAGTTGATGTCGCCGGAAAACGATATTGACGCGCCTCCGGTGAACAATTCGACGGCGCAGATCGAGACGTTCCTGGCTTGCAACCTGGCTAGAAGGCGTTCCGTGTCCGGACTCCTGCCCACGAGATTCGGTGAAATATCGTTTTCCGCGGTGTATCTGAGGGTCGCTTCCATTTCCGCGTAAAGCGCCAGGGTTTGATCCAGCCCTGTCCTGAGCGCCGCCCTGACCGCGGCGGAGGTTGGGGCCTCGAACGCCCGTATCGCTAGCGAACCGAGGAAAACCGAGGGCGGGACGGCGGACATGAGCGCGATCAGGATGAACGCGGTGATTACCCGTGCCCGCAGGCGATGCCCCCAGGCTTTGCGGCGGTATTCCCTTGTAAATCGGATGCCGGATATGACGAGCACAACGAGTACGAGAGTCGGCGTGACGGCGAGCAGGATAGCCGTCGCGCCGGCTTGCAGGTCAGGAAACCCTGGTTGCGCGTACATTGACCCGCGCACAAAAATAAAAGAACCGATGAGTACTATGGCATAGACCGTCACGATAACCATGAGATCGGTGGCGCGACGGCTTATCTGGCCACGTGTAAGCATTACTCCTCTTCGAAGCGGTTCCTGAAGAGCTTGTCGATGGCTTCTACCGCTTCAGCCTCGTCTTCGCCCTCCGCGATGATGCGTATTTCCGTCTCGTAACCGGCGCCGAGCGTGATGATTCCCATTATGCTCTTGCCGTTGATGCTGTCTTCGCCCTTCCTGAGCGTTATCTTGGATTTAAACTTGCCGGCGGTCTGTACGATCAACGCCGCCGGATGGGCGTGTATACCTGCCCTGTTTAGAATGACTGTAACTTTCTCTGTCATAAAATAATTCTCCAATCGCCCGGTCGCTTGTCTCGAACCGGTACGGTTTCGGTCAATCCACGCGAATTTTCGGCTTAAATCGAATCATCACGGCCAAAGTATACGGCGCGGGC
>CAZKJA010000085.1:0-11613 GCA_964552925.1 uncultured Treponemataceae bacterium | reverse complement strand
TGCGGCGGCCAAGGCGATGCTCGAGCATTTGGAGAACTCGCAGAAAGCGGCTTTAGAGAGCATCAATAAGCCTTATTAAGAAACCGAGCATGCGGTAGCGCGCAATAATTTCGCTTGACAGAGGAAAATTCTCATTTTACAATCTGATGTATACATGAAATATACATGTAGTGTCCTTTATGAGCACCCCGGGTGGACCTTTGACCTGCCTTTGTTCTATGAGAAAACCCGTTCTTGAAAGGAGGATTCATAGTCTATAGCTACGATCACAAACCAACACAAGGCTCTTTCAACCCGCAAGGTTGAGCGAAACCAATACCTACCGGTTCACCAGAACCTGAGGTCAAAAATTTGGAGGATTACGTGAAAAAGCTTTTAGTACCCGCCTTGATCGCTTTCGCGGCAAGTCTTCTTCCCGCGCAGGAAATCGCCGTCGTCGTCAAGACGAGCAATTCCAATTTTTGGCAGAACGTCCAAACCGGCTCCATGGATGCCCAAAAAGAACTGAAAAAGAAAATCCCGAAATTTTCGGTCACGTTCCTGGGACCCTCCACCGACCAGAACCCCATCGAAGAGATCAACATCGTCCAGAGCGCCATTGACCGAGGCGTAAAAGCGATCGTCCTGGCCCCTTCGGATACCAAGGCGCTCATCCCCGTGGTGAAGCAGGCCAAAAACGCCGGTATCCCGGTGGTTATCATCGACTCCCTCCTGGAAGGCGACAAGTCAAACTACGTCTCGTTCCTGGCCACCGACAATACGGCCGCCGGGGAAGCCGCAGCCAAGGAATTGATCACCCGGCTTAAAGCCAAGGGCATCGAATCCGGGAAAGTCGCCGTCGAATCGTTCGTTGCCGGCGTCGGTTCTGAAATCGGCCGGGTAGGGGGGTTCAAGGATTACATCACCAAAAACTCGCGCCTGACCATCGTAACCACCCAGTACTGTAATTCGGATCAGATAACCGCCCTTAATCAGGTAACCAATATCCTTGCTTCGAATCCCGACCTGGTGGGCATATTCGGAGCCAGCGAGCCCGCGGCGGTCGGGATGGGCCGCGCAATCGCGCAGGCAGGCCTGGCCGGGAAGATCGTGGCTATCGGATTCGACGGCAATGGAGTCCTGCAAAATTTCGTTCGGGATGGTACCATCCAGGCTATCATAGTTCAAAGCTCGTATATGATGGGTTATCAAGGAGTCATGACGGCCTTCGACGCGGCGATCAACAAGAAAAAGGTCAAGCCCGAAGTCGATACCGGCTTCCTCATAGTGACGAAGGATAACATCGATTCCCAAGCGGCAAAAAACGTTCTGTACTGATCAGCCGGGGTTGCCCTCGCGGGCGACCCCGCTTTTCCATTTTCGTCGTTAGGAAGGGCTTCATGAAAGACACCATCTTGGCGGTCAAGGGCCTCAGCAAATGCTTCACCGGCGTTAAGGCCCTCGACCGGGTCGACTTTGATCTCTATACGGGCGAAGTTCATGCTCTTCTTGGCGAAAACGGAGCCGGTAAGACAACGCTTGTCAAAATATTAGGAGGCGTATTCCCTCCAGACGAGGGGATTCTGACTGTGCGGGGTATCCCCGTTCAATTCCACAGCACGCTAGAGGCCCAGAAGGCGGGCATCAGCATCATCTTCCAGGAACTCAACCTGATCTCGCACCTGACCGTAGCTCAAAATATCTATATCGGAAGGGAACCTCGGACTAGTATCGGCTTCCTGGACGAAAAAAAGATGAATGCAGACGCGACCCAGATACTCGAACTGCTCCACCTGAAACTCGACCCTCGGGAACCGGTCCATCGGCTTTCCATCTCACAACAACAGATGGTCGAGATAGCCAAGGCGCTTTCCCAGAAATCCTCGGTCCTCATCATGGATGAACCGACGAGCGCCTTGACCGAAGCGGAGATCGACGAGCTCTTTCATGTGATCCATACCCTCCGAAACCAGGGAGTCGGAATCCTGTATATCTCGCATCGGCTGGAGGAACTCCAGCACATCGTCGACCGAGTCACGGTTTTCCGGGACGGACGGTCGATCGGAACCGACGCTTTTTCACAATTGAGTATCGACGAGGTGGTAACTCGGATGGTCGGCCGCAAGCTCGACAATCTTTTTCCTCGGCGCTTCAATGTCCCGACCGCAAACAAGATTCTAGAGGTCAGCCATATCCATCGGGAAGGGATTCTCGGCGATATTTCCTTCGAGCTTTTCCAGGGAGAAATTCTCGGGATCGCCGGTCTGATGGGGGCGGGCCGGTCGGAGTTGGCTCGGGCCATCTTCGGTGCCGACTCCATAGATCGAGGAGAAGTAATCCTCTACGGGCGGAAATTATCGATCAGATCCCCCGCCGACGCGATTCGGGATGGCATAGCTTACCTTTCGGAAAACCGAAAATTGGAGGGACTCGCTGTTCATATGACGGTTTCCGAAAATATCACTTTGGCCAACATGAAAAAAGTCAGCCGACCCTGTGGAATCATTTCACTGGATCGGGAAGAGCTGGAGGCCCAAAAGTACGTCCAGAACTTGAGCATTCGAACCCCTGGGCTCTGGCAAGCGGTCGTCAACCTTTCGGGCGGCAATCAGCAAAAGGTCGTAGTGGCAAAATGGCTCTTTTGCCGCTCCAAGGTCCTGATCTTCGACGAGCCGACCCGGGGCATCGACGTCGGCGCCAAGTATGCCATCTACGAATTGATGGAACGCCTGACTAGCCAAGGCGTGGGGATCATCATGATCTCATCCGAGTTGCCTGAGATCCTGGGGATGACCGACCGGGTTCTCGTTCTCTATGAAGGTCGATTAGCGGCTACCCTGAATACCAATGAAACCAACCAAAAAGAAATTCTCAGCTACGCCTCGGGCCTCGGGGCTTTAAAGAATACTACTTCCAAAGGAGCAATCTGATTATGGCAGACATCTCCAAGACCCCAGATCTTATCGCCCGGAGCAAGGTGCGGATGCGTCAATATCTCGACAAGCTGTTCACCTTCGGAGCCCTCATACTGATATTCGTGGTATTCTCTATAACCGCGACCAACTTCTTTTCGGTCAGGAACATTCTCACAATGGTGCTACAGACCAGCACCATGACGCTTATGGGCATCGGGGTCACAATGGTTATCATCACCGGAGGCATCGATCTTTCCGTCGGTTCCGTGGTGGCTATAAGCGGTACCATGGCCGTATTAGCCGCAAATGCCGGAATACCGACTGCCCCGGCAATGGCCATTGGTTGTGCTATCGGAACCCTATGCGGCTTTGGCAACGGGTTGTTGGTGACCCAATTGAACCTTCCGCCTTTTATCGCCACTTTGGGTTCAATGATGATAATCCGAGGGATCCTGCTGACCGTGACCAATGCCGCAACCTCCCCGGCGCCAGAGGACTTCGGCCGGTTGGGGAACGAAACCCTGTTCAGAGTGGTTCGCGAAACAGGCGACGGGACTAGTGAAGTAATTTTTCCGGGGATTTCCTATATCGTCATCATCATGGTTATCGCGGCGGTGGCATTCCATTTCCTTCTCCATCGGACGAGGATCGGACGGTACACATACGCCGTAGGTTCCAACGAAGAGGCGTCCCGGTTAAGCGGTATTAAAGTCGGCTGGGTAAAAATCCTTAATTACGTCTTCGCGGGCTTTCTCTTCGGTCTCGTCGGCGTGATCCTGGCTTCCCGGTTGGTGACAACCCAACCCACCGGCGGAGCGGGATACGAGTTGAATGCCATCGCCTCGGCCGTAATCGGGGGAACCAGTCTCATGGGCGGTATCGGGTCCGTGGGCGGGACCGTAATCGGCTCGTTCATCATCGGCGTTCTCAGCACCGGCCTGACCATGCAGGGAGCCAATTATTTCGCCCAGCAAATCGTTATCGGTAGCGTGGTCATCTTGGCCGTGACACTCGATCAATTGCGTCATCGGGATAAGAAATGAAGTTGTTGGACCTGTCGCAGCCATTGTTCGACGGGGCTCCAAACTGCCCCGACCATCCGCCGGTACGAGTCTTGCGCATCGCTTCCCACGAGAAGGACGGTTGGCAGCTCGAATTCCTCGAGATGGCCCTGCACAGCGGGAGCCACATCGATGCCCCCCTCCATAAGTTGGCCGGTGGAATGCCGATCAACGCCTTTGCCTTGGAAGATTTCGTTCTCCCGGCTTGGGTAGTCGATTTCAGGGGAATCAATCCGGGGACGGGGATTTTCGCCGACCATCTGAAGAGCCGGCTTCCGTCAAATCCGACCGCCTGCCGAGGCAGTGCTGTCCTCCTTGCCACCGGGCAAGGCGACCCTGGCTGTCGCGGTCACGAAGACTGGAAGGGAAATCCGGCTTTCCTTCATCCCGAAGGAGCCCGCTACCTGGTCGACCGAGGAGTCCGAGCCGTTGGGATCGATCACTTTTCACTCGGAGGCTGCCAAGACGACCAAAACCGTAAGACGCACGAAATCGTCCTGGGAGCCGGCCTTTGGATTGTAGAGGAGCTCTTTTTCCCGCCGGAAGTTTTCTCGAAATCGGGACCATTCGTCCTTTGGGCCCTTCCGATCAATTTTATCGGGGCGTCGGGCGCCTTCTGCCGACCGGTCCTCGTATGGGAGGACTCGTGAAAGCCCTATATTTAATTGCACCCGGCCAGTGGGAATTCCAGGAACTGGACCGACCCTCTCCTTCAACCATCGGTTCCGGGGAAGCCATAGTCCGGGTTCACCGTGTCGGCATCTGCGGCACCGATTACCATGCTTTCCGAGGCAACCAGCCCTTCTTCAAGTATCCAAGGATACTGGGTCACGAACTGGGGGTCGAAGTCCTGGCGGTTGGCGCCGGCTGCGAACCCCTCAAGGTCGGGGACCGAGGAGCCATCGAACCATACATGGGGTGCGGCACATGCGTCGCTTGTCGAAATGGCCGACCCAACTGTTGCGCCCGAATCCAGGTCATCGGAGTCCACGCCGACGGCGGACTACGGGAGGAATTTACCTGCCCGGCCCGATACATCCATACATCACCCTCGCTCTCCTACGACCATCTGGCATTGGTGGAGCCCATGGCCATAGGCGCCCATGCCGTGAACCGAGCCAAGGTGGAAGCGGGGGAAATCGTGCTGGTGATCGGAGCTGGGCCTATCGGCCTGGCCGTCATCCAATTCGCCCTATTAGCCGGGGCACGCGTCATTGTCTTTGATCTTGAGGAATCGCGCTTGGCTCTATGTCGATCTCAGATGGGAATACGGGACACCGTGGGTCCCTGCGTCGACGCTATGATGGTCATCAGGGACCTTACAAACGGTGAGGGCTCAACCATCGTCTTTGACGCCACGGGTAACCTGGGTTCCATGGAACGATCATTCGAGTTCGTTGCCAATGGCGGCCGCCTGGTTTTTGTGGGACTCAGTCAAGGCCAGGTGAAATTCGACGATCCCCTATTCCATCAGAAGGAATTGACTCTCATGGGAAGCCGTAATACGCTGTATTCGGATTTCCGATGGATCATCGCCGCCATGGAGGAAAGCCGGATCGACATTCGGCCGTGGGTGACTCACCGGGCACCCTTCCATTCGCTTCCGGAGGCCTTCGACCGTTGGCTCCGGCCCGAGAGCGCCGTCATCAAAGCCTTGGTGGACATGGATTAGAAACCGCGAATTCTTCGACCCGCTTACCGGTATGGGCGGCGCCAAGTACGGTCGACTGTGCCCCCGCAATTACGGCTGGTCGACCATCGCGCTCGATATGCTTGAAGGGGAACGGCCAGCATCGTCCTGGCGATCCCCGTCGGGATGAGCCTACAAGCCATGCGATCAGCCTTTGGCATATCGAACCTGGGACCCTACTTTATCAGCAACGCGCAAGCGGCACGGTTCGTGCGCATGCGTAAAAATGCGTACTATTTTATCGCATTATTTGTTTTCATTGGACGCGGCCGAATGAACCGACCCTTTCATCTCGAAGCCCGTATGAAGGCGAGTCAAAGGCGGAATCCGATACCTGCATAGGTATCCCAGCGGAACTCCACCGAATCCGGGGACCAAGGCATTCCTGTCGCAATGAGAAGGGTGGATCTTTGCTGCAAGACTAAAGAAAACCTGGAAACGTCGAAGACGAACTCCGGGAAGGCTCTGAGGGAAAATCCATTCCTGTATGGTATCAGGTCGAGGGGCAAGCTCCAGCGAATCCTGAACCCGGCCGGGCCTCCGCGACCGGCGATCCCCGCCCGCGCGAAAGGCGCATAACTCGTCGACGCCGCGCTTCTCGAGTCGTCCGATAGTCGAAGTCCGACGAGATAGCCGCCGCCGATAAAGGGGGCTGGAACGCAGGACTCGAGGAGAGGACGCCAGAGCAGGGCGACCGCGAGGTCCATGCTCGAAGATCCGATTAGCACCAGTTTCCCGGGTTCGCGCACGAGGGTGACCGGCGGGGGGGCGAACCAGAAATCAAAAGTCTCGCCGCGCTTAAAAATCAGGCAATTGGTACCACTGGGCGATAATCTGCCATCCGAAGCCGTCGGGGTCGTCGGGCGGTATGAAGATGTCCCAGCCGTACCAGACCTCATCCCCGTATTGAGCGACGTTGTAGCGGGCCAACTCGGCTCGGTTGCCGTGGTTCGCGACGTCGCCCGGCTCCATGCGGCAGAGCAAGGCCAGGGCTCCCGCTCCCGTCATTCCAGCCGTAAGCCTCGTTCCGCCACGATATTGCTGAACTCCATACGGCCGGTAGCCCCTATTTTTCGGTACATCTGCGCTATATGGCTTTTTATCGTCGACTCCACGACGTTCAGGTTCAAGGCAATCTCCTTGGAAGGAGCCCCCGCGATCAGGGCACGGGCGATCTCGATCTGGCGGGACGAAAAACCCAGTTCACTGAGACTCGGAGCCAAATCGATAACCTCATACGACGCCACCATTTTTGACAGCTCGTTCGACAGGGCCGTCGCCTGCTCCACGAGACGCTTGATCTCTCCGGCCTTTTTCCTGTCGGAGATATCGCGTACGAGCGCCAGGTTGTAGCTTCGTCCTTCGTATTCAAAATAATTCGCCGCTATCTCCACGGGAAAAACCATGCCGTTCCTGGCCCTGTGCCGCCCCTCGAACACCATCGATCCCCTTGCGTGGATGTCTTTCCAGTGTCCTATCCATCCCGCCAGGGACATGTCCGGATCGATGTCCATTATACGCATAGTCAACAGCTCCTGACGGACATAGCCGAGAGCCCGGCAGGCTTCATCGTTTACATAGACAAATACGGCGTCTTCATTGATCATGTAGACCGCTTCGGCTACCTGGTTGAGGGCGAAATCCAGGAGGAATAGCCGCTCGAGCGACTTTTTGCGCTCGGTGATATCGGTTACCATGGCGACCACGCCTTCGTACCGATTTTCCGCGTCCATAATAGGCTGGGCGGAAACATGCGCCCATATCGCCTCGCCGTCTTTGCGGCGGTAATGAAGCTCGTAGCTCTCTGCCATGCCTTGAACCCGCTTTTCCATCCTCCCCAGATGGGCTGGGACGTCTGCCTCGAACAGGAAGGAAGTGACAGGCTCGCCGACCATTTCATCGTCGCCATAGCCGAGCATCTCGGCCATCTTGGCGTTGACGAAGGTGGTGGTAGAGTCCGGTCCGAGGACCCAAATCCCCTCGTTGGCCGTATCCACTATCCGGCGATACCTCGCCTCGTTCTCCCGCGCCGACTCCTCGGCCAACCGACACGATTTCTCCGCCTCGACCTCGGCGAGGGCCCGTCGTATTGAAATTGGAAGCTTGTCGAGATTGTCCTTCAGTACATAATCCGTGGCGCCTTTGATAAGGAGATCCACCGCCTTTTCCTCGCCTATGGCGCCGGAAACGACTATGAATGGCACATCCGGGCAGAGCGCTCGAGCCATGGAGAGCGCCTCCGGCGCTTCTATGTCGGGAACCATATAGTCGGCGAGTATTAGCTCGTATCCGCCCCGTTGCAGGAATGAGTCGAATTCCCGCCTGTTCAATGCCCGGTCGATCTGCGGTGAGAACGCGCCCCCCGTCAGTAGTTCCCTGATGATTTCCGCATCCCGGGGCGAATCTTCAAGGTGCAGGATACGTATCGGCTTTTTAGCGTATTCTTCACCGTTCATGAATGGAGGCTCCTTCTGGCGGCAGTTCGTTGAGGATTGCCCAGAAGACCCCGATCTGCCTCACCGCGTCGATGAATTCCGCAAATCTGACCGGCTTTACCACATAGGCGTTTATCCCGAGTCTATAGCTGCGAACCAGATCCTGTTCCTCCCTCGACGACGTCAGCATCACCACCGGAATCAGCTCCAAGGCCGGGTCGGCGCGGATTGCGCGCAGCACCTCGATGCCGTCCATGCGCGGCATCTTGATGTCGAGGATCGCTACCGCCGGATTGCCGTTTTTCCGCTCCGTGTATTTTCCCTCATGGCGTAGATACTCCAACGCCTCCACGCCGTCCTTGACGTGGACGACGCGGTTGAGGATTCGACTGTCAGCGAAGGTTTCGAGAGTCAGTTCCGCGTCCTTGGGGTTGTCCTCCGCGAAAAGGATCGATTCATATTCCGACATTGATAGTCTCCTTATATCCAGGTAGGGTGAAATGGAACGAGGCACCCTGGTTCAATTCGGCCTCGGCCCAGACGCGGCCGTCATGGCGGCTGATTATTCGCTGAACGGTGGCAAGGCCGATACCGTTCCCCTCGAACTCCTCCTCGGAATGAAGGCGCTGGAAAATTCCGAAGAGCTTCCCCGCGTACCGCATATCGAAGCCCACGCCATTGTCCGAAACGGTGAAGATGATCTCCCCGTCTTTCTCGCGGAAACCGACCTCGATCCGCGCGTCCTCCCTTTTCCCGGTGTACTTGATGGCGTTTTCAAGCAGGTTGGCCCATACCTGGCGGAGCAGGGCATAATCGCCGTTGACGGTGGGCAGTTCGGCGATGGCCCATTCGATGGTGCGTCCCTGATGACCCGGCCGCAAAAGCGCCAGAGCGTCCTCGAGCGCCCGGTTCATATCAACGATTTCCCGGTGCATCTCCACCCGCCCGGTCCGGGAGAACCGCAGCAGATCATCGATCAGCAGCCCCATCCGGTGAGCGGAATCAGCGATGGTGTCCAAATAGTGCGAGCCTTTTTCGGGTAGACTGTCGCGGCAGCACGATGTGAGCAAATCCACGTATCCGTTGATATGCCGCAAGGGCGCCCGAAGGTCATGAGCCACCGAATAGGAAAACGCCTCGAGTTCCTTGTTCGCCGATTCAAGTTCCGCGGTGCGCAAGGCGACCCTCCGTTCCAATTCGGCGTTCAGCCGGCGGATTTCTCTCTCCGCCAGCCCTCGCTCGATGCGGGCGCGCAGGAACGTTATCCCGTATGCGAGGTTGTTGGATAATTCTTCCAGAAGTCGGATCTCGTCGGGAGGAAAGGCATGAGGCTCGCCGGAATAGATGTTGAGAGATCCGAACGCCTTCCCGCCTTCATCCTTGAGGGGAAGGGCGATACCGGAACGGTAGCCTCGATAAAAGGCGCTCTCTTGCCACAGTGCCATCTTGGGGTCGGTCGAAAAATCCTGGCTATAGCACATCTCCCCGGTTCGTATGGCGATTCCGGCTGGAGCCTGTCCTCTTTCGTCGCCGTCAGCCCACGTAAGCTTGGCGTCCTTGATATACCCGACATTGTATCCGGCCCACGCCACTGGTCGGATGGATCTGTCGACATCGTTTTCCGCGTACCCCACCCAGGCCAGAGAGTAACCAGCCTCTTCGCAGACGCTATGGCAGAAGCCGTCCAGCAAGGTCCATTCGTCCTCGGCCCGAAGCAGGATCTGATTGCAGTCGCTGATCGCACGCAGTTGTCGATTCAGGTCGCGCAAAGCGTCTTCCGTCCACTTGCGCTCGGTGATGTCGCGGGCGATGCCAAGGATACCTATGGTTTTTCCGTGCGTGTCGCGCAGTGGCGTCTTTATTGTTTCGAAGAGTCCGCGATAGCCTTCGGTGGCGGAGGCTAGCCATTCTTCGTTGACGGAAGGCCCGACGGCAGCCATGGCCCGGCGATCGTTGTCGCGGAAGGAATCAGCCAGTTCTGCGTTCATGAAATCGTAGTCAGTCTTGCCGATGATCCTGGCTTCGTCGGCGCCCAGGAGGCTGGCGAACGCGGCGTTGCAGCTCATGTATGCGCCATCGAAATCCTTCGACCAGACAAGGTCGGGGATGGCCTGGATCAGGGTACGCGTCCATGCTTCGCTCTCCTGCAGCCGGCGATGCGCCAGCAAGCGATCAAGGCCGTCTTCAAGCCGCAAGCCGATCGCCATCAGAAGCCGTTCCTCCTCGGCCGTCCAGCTCCGCGCGTACGAACACTGGTGGACCCCGAATTGCCAGGGCTTGTCCTCTTTGGGTCGCAATGCCAGCGCCATGTAGCTCTTTAACCCGAATCGCTCGGAGACACCGCCGGGCAGCGGATGCCCGGTCCCTGAACCGTATTGTACCGGCCGGTCACAATCCAGGAGTACGCGACAGGTCGCCGCGACTTCCTCTTCCATCGTAATTTCAATATTCTGAACACCGACTCCCGGGTATTCCGGTGTATTGCGCTCTATCGGGACCCGCCATGTAGCGGCATGGGGGTCGCATGGGTACATGAGGAATGCCCGGTCGCACCCGAATGTCGACAGTACTATATCGAGGACTTCGCCCGCCATTCCGTCGATATCATCGGCTCCCTGGATGGACCTGTTTACCCGGTCCATTGTCTCGAAAAAGCGGAGATTCTCCTGTCGTTCCTGTTCGCGCTTCCTGTCCTCGGTGATATCCCACCCGAAAGCCAGCGCGGCGACTACCTTGCCCTCTTCATCGCGTTCGGGCGCAAGGATTATGCCATGAACTCGTAGCGCGCCGGACGCGTCCGGAACGCGAAGTTCGATGTTCCGAGCTTGGCCCGAGACAAGTACCTGCTGTAATCCGTCCTGGTAATTTTCAATCTCCTCAAGCCCGCCTTCATACAGGCCGTTGGGCTGGGCCTCCAGCGGAGTCTTGTCCAGGATACGGGTGTCGAAATCCTCCAGGATCGTCTTGATCTTATCGTTTCCGTAAATCGCGCGGCATTCCCGGTCATAACGGATTATATAGTTCGGTGAATTCTCCACCACCCCACGAAACGCCGATTCGCTTTGTATCAATTTTTTTTCCGCCCGCTTGCGTAATGCCAGCTCCTTTCTCAGGATCGCCGTCCAAACGGTCATGATCGACACCAAGATCAACAATACAAGCGTGCCAGCGAGATAGAGTACCCTCGAGATCTGCTGCCGGGTCAGGAATACCACTTCCTTCGGTTCCCACCTGTCCAGGATCTTCTGGTAGGTGCCGTCCGCCTTGATGGTTCTGAGAGCCGCGTTGATTTCGCCAAGCAGTTCCGCATTCCCCTTTTTTACAGCGAGGGCCGACCAGGAATGCGCTATCGGTTCGCCCGACACCCTGATTCCGCGCAGCTTGTTCTTCGCGATGATGTATGTCCCGACGCGATGGTCCACGACGATGGCATCGAGTTCGGCCCGTATAAGCAGCCTGAATCCCTCCAGGAAATCCGGAATGATAGTCAACCGGATTTCGGGCATCTTTTCCAGGAGTTGCCAGGGCAGGCC
>CAZKJA010000084.1:0-11675 GCA_964552925.1 uncultured Treponemataceae bacterium | reverse complement strand
CTTTCAGTAAGATTTCCTTCCAGCGGGTGCACGCGTGGAGGTGGCCGGTGCCGGCGTCCTGGAGTTTGGGTTCGGGGTCGGAAGAGCAGGCGGGGATGGCGTAGGGACAGCGGGGGTGGAAGCGGCAGCCGGGGGGGATGCTCGCTGGCGACGGGATCTCTCCTGAGATCGGCAGTTCCTTGATTATGTCCACCTTGCCGGTAACGGGTTCGGGGACCGCTTCGATCAGGGCTTTCGTGTAAGGGTGCAGAGGATTGTCTATCACGTCCTCGGCGTCGCCTAGCTCCACGATGCGTCCGAGGTACATGACGGCGATGCGGTCGGTGAAGTAGCGGGCTGTCGACAGATCGTGGGTTATGTACAGGTACGAGAGCCCCAATTCGCGCTGGACGTCCTTCATCATGTGGAGTATCTCGGCGCGGGTCGACAGGTCGATCATTGAGACGGGCTCGTCGGCCACGAGCATGCGCGGGTTGAGTATAAGCGTCCGCGCCGTTGCGACTCGCTGACGCTGGCCTCCCGAAAGCATATGCGGGTAGCGCGCCATGTACTCCCCGGGGGGGATGAGCTTGACCTCGGTCAGCGCCTTCTCGATCATCGCTTCGCGCTCGAGGCGGTCGCGGCCCAGCCTGTGGATGAGGAGCGGTTCTTCGAGCACGTCCCGTATCTTGAACCGCGGATTCATCGAAGCGTACGGGTCCTGGAAAATCATCTGGACCTGGCGTCTGTAGGCTTGGGTCCTGGCCCGTTCCGTCCTGGTCACGTCCTCGCCGTCATACCGTAATACGCCGCTCGTGGGCTCGATCAGCTTCATGACGAGCTTGCCCGTCGTCGTCTTGCCTGAGCCCGATTCGCCTATGAGGCCGAATATCTCGCCGCGGCGTATACCGAAACATATGCCGTCCACCGCCTTGATTACGCCGCGGTTCTTGCCGCTGATTGTTTGCGCGATGCTACGGTGAGGCATGAAATGCTTCACGAGGTTATCAACCTCGAGGATCAGTCCGTCATTGCTTCCGCTCATGGGGCGCACCTCCAGCACGCGACCATGTGTCCGCTTTCGATCTCCAGCAGAGGCGGCTCTTCATTGCGGCACCTGTCCATGACCTTGTGGCATCGTGGATGGAACCGGCATCCCGCGGGCGGGTCGATGAGGTCGGGAGGTGTCCCGGGTATATACGACAGGTTTTCGACCTTCCTGCGAAGGAGAGGGGTAGCCCGGAGAAGTTTTTCCGTATACGGGTGCATCGGCCCCTGCGCTCCATACACCTGAGCGTTGGTGGCCAGCTCGGCTATCTTGCCCGCGTACATGACGCAGACCCGGTCGGCTATCTCCGCCTCGAGCGACAGGTCGTGTGTTATGAAGATGAATGACAGGCCGAAGGTTTTCTTCAGGCGCTTCAGGAGGTTGATGATCTGTGCCTGGACTATAACGTCGAGCGCCGTGGTCGGTTCGTCGAGGATGACGAGCTTGGGTCTCAGGAACAAGGCCGTGGCGATGACTATGCGTTGCTTCATGCCGCCGGACAGCTCGTGGGGGTAACGGTCCAGGACCTCGGACGGCAGGCCCACGAGGCCCAGGTATTCCTTGATGAGCCCGTGTGCTTGCGCCTTGTCCATGTCGCGGTGCTCGTCGAGAGTCTCGAGCAACTGCTTGCCTATCGTGTAAACGGGGGTGAGGCAGTTCATCGCGCCTTGGAACACCATGGCGACCTGCTCCCAGCGCACGCTGCGGCGTATCTCCCTGTCCGGCAACTGTAGTATGTCGCGGCCGTCCAGGATGATTCGCGAGCCGGCCTCTATGCGTCCGGGCGGTGGCGGCATCCTGAGCAGGGCGACGCCCGTCGTGGTCTTGCCGCAACCCGATTCGCCGACGAGGCCGAGCGTCTCGCCCTTCCAGACATCGAAGCTTATATCGTCGAGCGCCCGGACTACGCCCTTCGATGTGTGGTAGTACAGCTTCAGGTTCTTCGCTTGAAGTATTTTTTCCATTGCCTACCTCGTGCGGAGCTTGGGGTGGAGGATCTTGTCCATCGCGAATCCCAGGAAGGCGAACGTCATCCCCATGACAGCGATAAAAAGGCCTGGCGGGACTATCCACCACCACAGCCCGTTGAGCGTGGCGCCCGAGAGCTGGGCATCGTGCAGTATCTGCCCCCAGGTGATTATCGATGGATCGCCGAGTCCCAGCAGGGATAACGACGCCTCGAAGACTATAGTCCCGGGAACGGATAACGCCATGTTGGCGAACGAGTAGGGCAGGAGCATCGGGGCCATGTGCTTGAAGATGATCCTCCACCTGCCCGAACCCAGGGCCCTTGCGGCTTCTATGTACGTCTCTTCCTTTATCTGGAGCGCTATCGAACGCACGGTCTTGACCGGACCCACCCACGAAAACAGAATGAGCGCCGCTATTATTATCCATATGCTCGGCTTGAAAATCGCCGACATGACTATGAGTATCGGCAGGACCGGGATGGAGACGAACACCTCGAATACGAACGAGAGAATTGTGTCGACGATGCCGCCGAAGTAGGCGCTGACGATACCGTACAAGACGCCTATCAAGACCGAAACAACGCTGGTCACGAGGCCGATCAACAAGGCCCACTTGAGCCCGGCCACTATGCCGGAGTAGATATCCCGTTTCTGCGTGTCGGTTCCCAGGAGTCCCGAGACGCCACCGGTCACTATAAGCCTGACATGCTCGATGGAGCTGGTACCGTCCTCGAACAGCGATGCGGGTATCTTGATCCGGTAGAGGTATTCGCCTTTAAGTGGTTCCCTGACCGAAAGCATGTCCGCGCCCGCCTTGGCGAAAAGAATATTCGTGGGTTTGATGTTCGATGAGTCCGAGTTGGCTATTGCGTCTACGCTCGCCCTGCTCTTGATGAACTCGTATACGGCGGAACTGGCGTCCGCGTCGACGGAAAACCTCAACGGGTCATTGTCCAGGCCTTCCTGGAACATCTGACCCAAAAAAACCGTTTCCCCGTCCGGCCGCTCCACCGACATGTTCATGAACAGCCTGCCGGTTCCTGTAGCCCGCAGGATTATGTCGAGCGGGGCCTTGTCGTACGAATGCTCGTACCTGAAGGTCCATACCCGCGCGAGGCCGAACTCCGGATCGTCTTCTTCGGTCACCGTCGGGTTTTCCAGTCGGATAGTCCGCGAGGCTTTTTCTATAGCGAAGGCGTTCGTCCAGACCGGAGGCGCCGCGGGAGGATTGTCCTCCCAGTAGCTAATGTCCCGCCAGTGATTGTTTATATCCTTGTACGGCATGAATACGGGTTCGAGCAGCACTATTACAAGCGAGAAGGCGAGTATTCCAAGCCCGACAAGGCCGGAGGCTTCCTTCCTGAAGTCGTTCCAGAATGCGCGCAAGCCATAAGCGAAATCCCTGAGGCTCATGCGTTGCCGCCGACCTTGATGCGCGGGTCAAGGAAGCCGTAGATGAGGTCCAGGAACACGAGGCCGGCCTGGTACACCCCGGTGGTTATTGCCAGGTCGCCCATAAGTACCGGTATGTCGTTCTGCTGGACGGCGACCCAATAGAGGTTGCCGAGCCCTGGCCACGAGAATATGCCTTCGAAGATTATCGCTCCTGAAAGCGATGCCAGCAACGACAGGAGCGCCATCGTGACCAAAGGCGGCGCGGCCGTCCTGAGCGTATGGCCGAAAAGAACGCGCCGTTCGGGTATGCCGCGGGCGCGGGCGCTCATTATGAAATCCTCCTGCAATATGCCGAGCACTATGTTCCTGACGACGAAGGACAGGCTCCAGAATCCCAGGATCACAAGGGTCATGATCGGCAGGACCATATGCCAAATCCTGTCGAGTACGTACATGAATCCTTCCGGCGTCGGCACCGAATTGACGCCCCCGGACGGGAACAGCTTGAACACGTAGACGAACAAAAGTATAAGCATCATTCCCAGCCACCATGCCGGCATTCCGTAGATTATCATTGTGATGAAACTCGTGACCTTGTCCAGCTTGCCTCCCGGTTTCTGTGCCTTCTTGAGCCCGAGAGCGATACCAAGAGAAAGTTCGAGGATTATAGCCGAGGTGAATAGCACCATGGTCCGCGGGAGGGCTTCAAGGAGTATCGTCAATACATCCTGCTCGCCCCGCGATGACTTGATTACCGTCGATTTTCCGAACTTGAAGGTGAGCGTATTGACTGCCCTGAATATCACGCGCTCCAGAAGCGGCCGGTCGAGCTTGTACAGCTTTGTCAATTGATCCTTGCGGTTGAGTCGCCACGCTGCCAGCTGGTCGGATTTCATGTTCTTGAGTCGACCCGATTCCATCTTTACCTGTTCGTCGATCTGCGATTTTTGCGTCTGTTCGTTGACTTGGTTGAACAGGAGGGAGAAGATGAAAATGAGAAGCGCGTATATCAATAGGCCGCGTGAAATCCGCTTGAGCGCATACCACTTGTACATACTACCACCTGCGGCTACCGATCCGCCCCGAAGCATCTTCTCGTTCCCTTGTTGCGCGGAACATGGTTTTTGAAGCACAGGAACTGTAAAAGGCGCCTTGCACGGGAACCCCAAAGGGGAGCCCCCGGAAGGGGAGCCCCCGGAAGGGGAACCGCAAGGTCAAAAGGGGATCAGAACAGGACCAGGCTTGTCGGAACCACCGACGGCGCCTCGTTGGCGAACGAGGAAATGACGACGACAGTATACGACTGACCCGGCTTGAGGGCGGACAGGTCCTTGGCCGGGATCGTGGCAAGGAAAAGCCCGGGTTTCGAGTACTTGGCCACGAACACTTTTTCGGTACCATCGGCGAGCTGGAGCCTGAGTTCGACCTTCGCCTTGCTCGACAGCGGGACTGTCGCGACATCGGGATATACGAAGCTCGACGCGCTTACCTCGAAGACCGCATCCTTGGCCCGCGACGGGTTCGCCGGGGCCTTGACGTTTTCTATCTTCGTGATCTGCTGACGGAAAGCCTTGGGCCAGTAATCGCTCTTGTACGGATAATCCCTGAACGCGTCCAGGGTGACGGAGTTCGTGGAGGTATCGACCTTGCCTATGACGAACGGGCCGTTCGAGACGAACGCGTGGTTGTATTTGGCGATGAACGCTAGCGTCGCCTTGTAGCGCTGCACGGCCTGGGCGGGCGTGACGATTCCCTTTAGCGAAGCCGGGAGGTGCTGCTTGGCGACCATCTCCTCGAGCTTGGCCTTGATGTCCTCGACGCATTTGGGAGCTATGACGTCGACCTCGGTGACCGCGTCGGAGCTGGTGAAGCTGTACGCGGTCCCGCTCTTGGCGCCTTCGGCTACCAGCAATGCGAGCGCTTCGTAGACTTCCCACGACGTGACGGTCTGGTGGCCGGGGTTGCCCGCCTTGACTCCGACCGCCGCGACTGTCGCGATTGTGCGGTTCAGCTCGGGCGCGAAGAAATAGTCGACAAAACTGGTGATCGAGCCGTCATTGTTGAAGACGAAACCTTTGTTCACCTTGAGCGTGGGCAGGTACTGGGAGGAAAAGCCGTCGTCGAAGTACTTGTCTGCCTCGCCGTCCTTCGTGGCCCACTCGACCGGGAAGGCCATAGCGTAACGGACATCCGCGATGGTTATCGGTTCGCCGTTATGCCACGTGCCGCCCGAATACGAACCGGTCGCGGCGACCGCCGTGGTCTTTCCAGGGCCGACGGGTTTCCAGGTCTTGGTGGCGCTGTCGTACAGGACGGCGGCTTCCGGCACGGGGATCGTGCCGCCCATCGATTTGTCCTCGAGGAGCTTCGGGGCTGTCTTTGCGCCCTTGATGTCATACGTGGTTCGGAGCGCTGTGTCCGCGGCGTTGTTCGGCGCCTCGAAGGTGCTCGGGTCGGCTATCGGTTCCACGATGGCGTTGGAATACACGTCGGAGAAGCCGTCGACGCCGACGGGGTCCCACGAACTCATGAACAGCGTGCCGCGGGCGGAAAACTGGACGACGCGGAGGACTTTCTTCCCGGCAGAGTCGGGTTTGACGTCTGCGGTGCGGATCGACCAGCCGTTGAGGCCATCGCCCATGCCGTAGACCATGCGGGAATTGAACCGGGCCTTGTTGGCGACGTACTTGGAAAGCTGGCTCGCGAGGTAGATGCGGACCGAGTCCTTGACGCCGAGTTCTATGCCTTCGAGGTTGCTGGCCCAGTAATCGTCCGCCGTGAGGAACTGGCCGTTCGATCCTTTCTGGCCGATCTCGTCTATGCGGGCGTTCTCGTAGTTCCAGTTGGCCGGATCGGCGCCGCCGGGCATGTAGCCGTAGTACGGCGCGTACATCTGGCTGACCACAACGTCCCACCAGGCGCGCGTCGCGCCTGCGCCCCAGCCCTCGGTATAGATATGGTAGGCGATATCGGCAGGGTTGGAGTAATACGCCAGTTTTATCGCCGAGCGGTCGCGTTCTATGCGCTCGACCTTGATTCCAGCCTTCTCTATCTGGTCGGCCATATAGCGTCCGGCGAGGAGCCGTCCGGAAGGATCATCGACGCGGATCAGGAACTTTATTGTGACATCCTTGCCGTCGTACTGCCAGAACGTGCCTTTTTTGACGAGCTTTCCGGCGTTCTCTGGCAACTTCGCGGCGTTGTTCATCGCGGCCTCGATATCCGCCAAGGCCTTGCGCTCGTTGCCCGTGGCTGTCATGCCCAGCTTCGAGGCTATCAGGTTGTAGCGGTACGTTCCGGGCTGGCCTGGCGTCATCGGGGTGAACATCGCCTCCCCGTCGCCCATCATTATCTCGTCTATCATCTTCTTGCGGTTGAACAGCCAGTTGAGCGCGTACCGGACCTCGCGGATGGCGAGCGGATTGAACTCGGTCGTGCCGTCGGTCTTGGTCCAGGAGTACGGCGGCTTGTTCGGTATCGGATTGAGGAGCAGCGACCAGGAACCCGAGGGCACCGAGTAGATATCAAGCTTGGACTTGTCGGCCTCATTGAGCGTCTTCAGGATATTTGGCGGGACGGCCTGGAAGAATACATCTGCCTTGCCCTCGACCACATCCTTCAAAGCCAGCGATTGATCCATGCTGACCGTATATATCACCTTGTCGACGATCGGGCCGTTTTTGGCCTGCGCTGTCGCTGAAACCACGATGAATGAACCCAAGGCCAATACCACCGCCAATTTTTTCACGTGGACCCTCCTTGCATGAGAAAATGAGATTCACCATTGTCAGACATCCCTTTGAATTTGTAAAGAATGTTGTTGAAGGGGGCGGGTAGGCGCCCCGCATAGGTTGAAAAAAAAGCTTTCCAATTCTGGGAACTGATGTATACTACCATTCAGCTGTTCTGAACAGACGAACATCATATGTCGGGAGGTGTTCCTTGAGAAATATTGTACGGGAAAAATTGGCCGCGGGAAAGACAGTGTACGGCACTATGATGCAGGAATTGAGGAGCCCGGCGGTTCCGATCCTGTTCGCGAACGCGGGATACGATTTCGTGTTCATCGACATGGAGCATGGCGCCCATGACATGGAGACGGTCGCCGACATGATCAAGGTCTGCAGGGGAGTCGGTATTACCCCGTTCGTAAGGGTTCCCGACCTCCAATACCACTTCATCGCCAGGTGCCTGGACGCCGGAGCCCAGGGATTCATGGTCCCCAGGATCGGGAGCCGGGAACACGCGGAAAAGGCCGTCGCGTACTCGAAATACCCCCCGATGGGCGAGCGGGGCTGCTCGATAAACAAGGGACACAACGATTACAAAGGCGGCGACCTTCTCGAATTCATCAAGGATGCAAATGCTTCCAACTTCGTCATCCTCCAGATAGAGCGGAAAGACGCGATGGACGACCTCGACAACATCCTGTCAGTCAAGGGCGTCGACGCCGCAGTCCTGGGGCCCAACGACATGGCCGCGTCGTATGGCGTGTCGGAGGACCTGAACGGGCAATTCATGAACGACGTCTTCCAGAAAGTCGTCGACTCAGGGAAGAAGCACGGGGTCTACACGGGGATGCATATCGGGAACATACCGAAGCTCGTCGAATGGAAGAAAAAAGGGATGCAGATCATTACCTACAATACCGATCTGGGCTTCCTCTCGGCGGGAGCGTCGGCCGGGCTTAAAGAACTGAGCAAGGCGGAGTGATCGCGGCATGAACACCAACCAGAAGAAGCTTATAGTCAACGCGTTGGTCGTCACCAAGGACGCCGGGAACCGCATATTCAGGAACGGCGTCGTATGCGTCGAAGGCAACGTCATAAAGGAGATAGGCCCGGCGGACAAGCTGGACGTCGCGAAGCTCTCGGCGGGAGCGGAGATCATCGACGGATCAGGGAAGATTGTCGCGCCGGGATTCATAAGCCTTCACAGCCACCTGTACAGCGCCGTCGTCCGGAGCATTCCATTCTCCGGATTCGACAACGCCGATTTTTCCTTCATCTCGTGGATGGAGCGGTTCTGGTATCCGATGCTCGAGGACAAGGTGACGAGGAACCAGATGTACATAGGTTCCCTGGCGAATATGCTCGGCAATATAAGGAGCGGGATCACGACGACCACCGACACGGCCGAGGGCTCGTACGCGATACCCGGGGCGATGGACCACGTCCTGCGCGCCGCGGAAGAATCCGGCATGCGTTGCATACTTTCGTTCGAGACCACGGGCAGGATAAGCCCGGAGAACCAGGCGATGGGCCTGGAAGAGAACCTCAAGCTCATAAAGAAAGTCAATCCGCTCAAAGGCCGGGTGACCGCGCGGATAGGCATCCACACGACCTTCTCCTGCCCGACCGAGCTGCTGATCGAAGCGAGAAAGCAGGCCGACGCCCTCGGTTGCGGGATAATGATGCACATGGCGGATGACCGCTGGCACAACTTCGACGCGACTCGGAAATACGGAAAGCGACCCACGAGGTACCTCGAGGATATCGGTTTCCTGCGGCCGGACCTGCTGTTGTTCCATTGCGCCTACATGGATGTATGGAAGGATCCTGAAATCTTCAAGGCGCACGACGTGAAGATCGCGCACAACGCGGAGTCCAACGCGATATTCGGGTTCTGGCCGGACATGATTCCCTTCATCAAGGCCGGCGTCTGCGTCGGGCTCGGCACCGACGGGCAGACGCATTCGATGTTCGAGATAATGCGCACGTGCCAGATGATCCACCGTATCAAATACGAGGACCTGGAGCTGCTACCCGACGGCCAGGTGCTCGACATGGCGACGGTAAAAGGCGCGCAGGCGCTGCTCATGGAGAAAGAGATAGGGTCGCTGGAGGTAGGGAAGAAGGCGGATCTCATAATGCTCAAGGACAGGAGCGCCGTTCCCATCTTCGAGCGGAACGTGGAGAACTACATAGTCAGCACCTGCGAACGTTCGGACGTGGATACAGTGATGATAGACGGACATGTCATCCTCAAGGATGGCGAGTTCGTATCCATTGACGAGATGGGGGTCTATCGCGAATCGCGCAAGGAGGCCGTAGACCTCTGGCGACGGAACGATTGGCCCTTGCCGTAGAGGGATTTTCAACGGTTTCTGGTTTCATTTTCTCCCGGAGTGGAGAAATAGAGAGAGGAAAGGATGGTGGAGCAAATGAGGAGCACGTACAAGGCAATCGGACTGGTCCTGCTATTCGTTCTGGTCGCCGGACCGCTCTGGGCGGCGGGCGCCAAGGAAGCGCCGGCGCCCCAGAAGAAGCTGGTCATGGCGATGGTCACCAACCAGTCTGGTCTCGGGGATCAGTCTTTCAATGACGCCGCGTGGGAAGGGCTGGCGCAGGCCGAGAAGACCTACGGCATCGAGCGGAAGGTGCTGGAATCCAGGGAGCAGGCCCAGTATGTTCCCAACCTGAGCACCCTCGCCGAGCAGAAGGCCTCGCTTATAATCGGCGTAGGGTTCATGATCAAGGACGCCGTCGCCGAGGCCGCGAAGATGTTCCCCGGATCGAATTTCGTCCTCGTCGACGGATTCGTCGATCTTCCCAACGTCGCGAGCATCTATTTCAAGGAGAACGAAGGCGCGTTCCTGGTAGGAGTGATCGCGGCGAAGGTTTCCAAGACCGGCAAGATCGGTTTCGTGGGCGGCGTCTCGACCCCCGTCACCAACAGGATGGAATCGGGATACAGGGCCGGCGCGATGACGGTGAACCCGTCGATCGAGGTCCTGGTGTCGTACGCCGGCAGCTTCGCCGATCCCGCCAAGGGCGAGGAGATGGCGACTCCCCAGTACAACCAGGGCGCCGACGTGATCTTCCAGGTCGCCGGCCAGACCGGGCTCGGCGTCATCAACGCGGCCAAGAAAATGGGCAAATTCGTTATCGGCGTCGACAGGGATCAGAATTACCTGGCGCCCACGAATGTGCTCACCTCGATGATCAAGCGCGTCGATATCGCGGTTCTCAACGCGTGCGGCATGGTCGTAAGCAACAGTTTCAAGGGCGGGCAGTACTATTACGGGCTCAAGGAGAAGGCCGTGGATTTCGCCACGACCGGGAACCTGGTACCCGCCGACGTGATCACCTTCGCCAACATGGTGAAGGGGAAGATCCTGAGCGGCGAGATCAAGCCGCCCTCCACGTATGACGAACTCTCGAAGTTCGTAGCTCCCAAGCTGTAATCAGGATCATGGGGCTGGCTCTCATGCCAGCCCCCGGCAGACCGAACGGGACAGACGTGGCACACATCATACGAATGACCGGCATAGTGAAGCGGTTCCCAGGCGTTCTCGCCAACGACAATGTCTCCCTCGAGGTCGAAGAGGGGGAGGTTCATTGCCTGCTTGGGGAAAACGGGGCAGGGAAGTCGACGCTGATGAACATCCTGTACGGGCTGTACGGCCATGACGAGGGGGAAATTTACCTTCGTGGCAAGCGGGTCGAATACACCGGTCCGGGTGACGCGATCAAGAACGGCATCGGCATGGTGCACCAGCATTTCATGCTTATACCCGTTTTCACAGTACTGGAGAACCTCATCCTCGGCACCGAGGCGGTCAAGGGGCTCTCCCTTGATCTTGCGAGGTCCGAGCGCGAGCTCACCGAGATCTCCGACAAATACGGTATGGGCCTGAATCTGCACGCGTATGTACGGGACATATCCGTCGGCATGCAACAGCGCGTCGAGATAGTGAAGTTGCTGTACCGCGGCGCAGATATAATGATCTTCGACGAACCGACGGCCATCCTTACGCCGCAGGAGATCGAGGAGCTCTACAAGGTGATGCGGTCGCTGCGGGACAAGGGAAAAACCATAATCTTCATCACACACAAGCTGAACGAAGTCATGGAAATTTCCGACAGGGTGACCGTGCTCCGGGACGGGCGCGTCGTCGAGCTCGTCGATACCAAGTCGACCGATACAAGGAAGCTCGCGAGGATGATGGTCGGCCGCGACGTGCTGTTCACAACCGAATGCCCTGACGTGGAGACCGGAAATGAGATCCTGAAGGTGGATAACATCCGCGCCAAGGACAAGCAGGGGCTCGAGGCCTTGAAGGGGCTGTCGCTTTCAGTGCGTCAGGGGGAGATAGTCGGGATCGCCGGCGTCGACGGCAACGGGCAGACGGAGTTGGTCGAGGTGCTCACGGGGCTAAGGCATGTCCAATCGGGTACGGTGACCCTCGACGGCCGGGACATGACCAACAAAAGCTGCAAGGAATATCTCGAAGCGGGCACCGCGCATATCCCCGAGGACCGCCTCCTGCGTGGACTGAT
>CAZKJA010000083.1:0-11739 GCA_964552925.1 uncultured Treponemataceae bacterium | reverse complement strand
GCGGGATGTATCCGCCAGGCTGTTCGTCGCAACGTACGCATCGGTTCCACCTCTATCGGGCGCCGACGCGGGAATGGTCCCGGCCGGCGCCCCGTTCGGTTATTTTTTCCTGAGTTTTTCCAAGGCGGCCTGCTTGCCGTCGAGATACTCCTGCGTCATCTCCTGCCCGGCGAGGATATCGCCTATGACCTGCTCGTACAGCTGCTTGACCTGTCCCCAATCCTGGAACTCGGCCACGCGGACGCGGTCGATGAGCGTGGGCCCGGTCAGGGTCGCCAGCCCCATCTTCATTATGGAGTCCGCGGGATCATCCTTGAGTTTGGAGGTGACCTCGGCCTTGGACGGTATCCACGGGCCAGTATTCCTCATGACGGAATACAGGATATCGTCACGGAGGAAGAACTCGACGAATTTGGCCGCCGCCGCCTTGTTCGCGGAACCGGCGACGATGCCGATGCCGTGCCCGCCGATGATGGTGCCGCGCTTGCCTGAACCGCCGATGGGGACCGGCGCGACGACGAACTTGTCGGGAGCCTGGCTGAAGGACGCGTTGGCGTACGCCTGGTGGAACACGGTGATCCAGGCATCCTCGGTGACGAGCGCCGCGGTCGGAAAGTCGATCGTCGGGGACGACGGCAGGATCCCGTCCTTCATGGACGCTATCACCTTGAACGCGCCCATCGCGGCCGGCGTGTTGAACACCGGGACGTAGGGGGCGCCGTACGACAGCTGGACCGAGTTGAACTCATAGGTGGCGAATTTGCCGGCCAATGCCGGGAACACGTACTTGGCTGAACCGGTTTCCTTCTTGATGAGATTGACCCACTCGGCCATTTGGGCCCACGTGAGCTTGTTGATGTCGTAGCCGAGCTTGGCCAGGTACGGCAGGGCCTTGCGGTTGGCGATTGTCAGGTACACATCGGCCTGCAACGGCACGAAGTAGCGCTTGCCGCCCTGCACGAAATTGTCGTCGAACTGGTTGATGTACGTGCCGGAAGGCATTTTCTCGTACGCCTGCACCGCCTGATACTCCTTGACCGCGGTTACCGCGGCGGAATCGTGGGCGATGAGGACATCGGTGGTCCACTTGCCGGTTTCCTTCTGCGCCTGCAGGGTCTTGTACAGCTCGCTGGGGTTGGCGACTACCTGCAGTTCTACCTCGATTCCGGTCTCCTTGGCGAACCGGGGCAGAATCTGCTCCTTGATGTACTGTTGCTGGGCCGGATCGTAGAACATTTGCGAAACTACCTTGATCTTCTTGGGCATCTCTTCCTTCGCGCCTCCGGCATACGCCGGACTCATGAGCCCGAGGACGACCAACGCCAGCAGGAACGCTCTCAAGTTCAACTTTCTCATTCGATCCTCCTTGAAAATTTCACGGTGACCCGTGATGATCGCTTCATTGACCCGACGCGGAAAGCGCACCGGGAAATTCCCTGAACCCGTCCATGGCGACGATGGTACCCGTAGCCCTGGACTTCTCTGCGGCGAACGCCATCCAGTGGCCCTCCAACGATTCTTCCAGACGCGAGCGGCTGTCGATTTCACCTTGGGGCGAGCCGAACAGGGCCGCTATATCGTTCATCAGCGCATCGTCGCCCCCGTTGTGCCCGGCTGCCGGCGCGTTGAGCGCTATCCTGTCCCGGTGCCCGGTCAGGAAAGTCCTGAGCTCGAGCCAACCCTCCTGAAGGTCGCCGACGATCTCGCCGGCCGTCCCGGCAACTCGAATCTCCCGGCTCTTTTCAGCGGTGAAGGCGCAGAGCGCGAAGGAGGCTGTCACGCCGTTCGCGAAACTTATCATCGCGTGCTGATGATCGACGACATCATTGTCGCAATGGTACACACACCGGCCGTAAGGACCAGTTTCCAGGGCATGGATCCTGGCTTCGAGCGACGTATCCTCGCTTATTACCGAAGCCGGCCATCCGGCATTCTCCGTCAGGTACAGGTCGGGAGCGTACCAAGGGCAGGCATCGCTCTTCGGGCAGCCATCCAGACACCTCTCCGGGACTCCGGCAGGCGCGTTCTCCCTGTTGAACCAGGACAGTTTCCCGGTCGAAACGATGTGTTGCGCCTTCGAACCCGCGAGCCAGTAGAGCATGTCCAGGTCATGGCAGCTCTTGGCCAGGATTGCCGGACACGCCAGAGCCGAGTTGCGCCAGTTGCCGCGAACGTAGCTGTGGGCGAAGTGCGAATACCCGATGTTTTCCTGCAGGTTGATCGAAACGATGCGGCCTATCCTGCCTTCGTCGATAAGTTCCTTCAGCCTCGAGAAAAACTTCGTGTACCGCAAGACATGGCACACGACGACCCGCCGTTTCCCTCTGGCGGCGGCTCTGCCCAAGCTCACGCATTCGTCCACGCTCACGGCCACGGGTTTTTCAAGCACGATGGAACAGCCCTTGTCCATGAAGGCCATCGCCTGACGGTAGTGAAGCCGGTCCGGGGTGCAGATGAACACAAGATCGCCCGGCTTGGCGGCATCGAGCATACGTTCCCAGTCGGCATGGCTGCGGCTTATATCGATGGAGTGGTCGCGGACGAACCTGTCCCGTTTTATGTCGCCCGGCTCGGCGACAGCCGTGAACCTGAACAGCCACGGATGGGCGAGGGCGAAACGTCCGTACACATCGGCTCCGCGATTGCCTGCACCGACGAGCAACGCTTCGACCGGCGGGCCTGATACACTCATGTTGTCAATTATCAGGCCACTTTTCGAATAGATAAATGATATAATAGGACGATAATTTGATATTTCCGGTCATGGAGCCAATTGAAAGGCGGTGGGAGTAGCTGATGGACGACGATCCGGCATCCATCGAACCGTTGCGTCGTATTCCCACCCCTGTCAACCTTTTTGTAGGGACGGGTACGGCAAGACCGGTTTCTGTCCGCAACGTAATAGCCTTTGCCAGGATGAAAGCCGTAGAACTCGGAGCGAGGAAAAGCCTTCACAATAGATTCGTCCTGTGCCTCAACCTGCACCGGAGCGCATCGATAGAGATGGTTCTCAACGAAGTCGCTCTCCGTCTCTCGCCCAGCCGCTACATCCTGTTCGCCCCACACCAACTGCATACGTATACCGGACTCGATGAACGGGAGATCGCCATCCTGTTCGTCACGTTCGAGAGCGATGACACCAACCTTTTGTACCACCTCTGTCACCGAGTGATGGAATTGACGCCGTTTGTCAGGAAAGCGACTGCTGATTTCGTCGGAGTACATACCGGGGACCATTCCGCGCGCCGGGACAACCACGTCGTGCTCGCAACCGAGGCATTGATTGAGGCCATCATCGGCAATGACCGCGACAGTAGCATGGAGGCGCACATTCCCCTCCCCGCCGTGCTCAAGGATGCCCTGCAGAAGCTGAATGGCGCGCAAGCGATGACCGTACTATCCGTCGCACGGGATTGCGGAATTTCGGAGGCGTATCTCCGGAAGCTTTTCAAGAAACAAATGGGAATTCCCCTCGGTCAATACCTGTCCAAGCTCAGGCAAAACAAGGCGCACAGCCTCTTGGGGGCCTCGGACGAAAGCATCTCGCGGATAGCAGAACTATGCGGATACAAGTCAGTCTACGCGTTTTCCCGATCGTTCCATCTCTACAACGACTGCACGCCGAGCGCGTACCGGGAGCGCATAAGGACTGAGGATCATCCGTGAGGTCCGCGGTATGCGCGCTTCAATCCCGCAGTTGGATCCGGATTTGCCTGTACCGATGCTCGATGGCTCCGAAGACGGTGACGATTTCCGGATCGAAATGCGTCCCGCTCTCCTCATGGATCATCCGGCACGCCTCCGCGTGGCTCAGCGCCTTCCTGTAGCACCGATTCGACGTAAGCGCGTCGTAGACATCGGCCAGGGAAACGATTCGCGCCGACAGCGGTATGTTCTGCCCCGTCAGGCCGTCGGGATACCCGCTGCCATCCCACTTCTCCTGATGCGAGCGGGCCACCTCGACGCCCATGCGCAGGAACTGGTTGTCCGGATACCGTTCCTTCACCGCGGAGAGCGTGTCGGCACCCAGCGCGCAATGCTGCTTCATCACGGCGAATTCATCATCCGTTAGTTTCCCGGGCTTCAGGAGGACCGAGTCCGGGGTACCGACCTTGCCTATATCGTGCAGGGCCGCCGTCTGGTACAGGGTATCGATAAAGGAGCCCGTCATTTGCGTCGCGTATATCCTCATCGTGCGCATCTGTTCCGCCAGCGCCTTGCTGAAGGTCTGTACCCGTTCAATGTGCTGCCCGGTATCGGAGTCGCGCGTCTCGGCGATCTTGGCCAACGCGAAAATCGTCGCCAGCTGCGACGCGGTAGCGGCCCTCACCTGTTCCTCGATGACCTTCTCGAGTTGCACGTTGTGCGACTCCAGGTTCACGTTCAACAGGCCCAGGCGCAGGTGTGTTTTGATGCGGGCGACCACCTCCTCTTCCTGGAAGGGCTTCGAGATATAGTCGACGCCGCCGACACGGAAAGCCTCGACTATCGTTTCCGCTTCATGATGCCCGCTTATGAAAATAATGGGGATACGCTTCAACCGTTCATCCTGCTTGAACCAGCGGCAGACGTCTATACCTGACATCTCCGGCATGAGGAGGTCAAGGATGATGAGGCCGGGCGGATCCATAATAGCCGCCTCGATCGCGTGCCTTCCGCTCATGACGGGACGGGGGGTCATGCCGTTGCGCTTGAGGATTATCGATAGCAGCCTCAGGTTGTCGGGCTGGTCGTCGACGATCAGGATACTCTCACGATGTTCGTCATTCATGATCTTGTCCTCCGTCGCCTCATTGTTCCAGGTGATTGATAATGCCCTGGTAGTCGAACGCGTCCGCCATCTTTTTCAATCCATCGGCAAGAGCGGGCGAGGCGACCCGGATAATTCCTATCAACTGGACGATCTCGTCGTATCGCGCGGCTATCGACGCGTCGCGCAGGCTCGCCAGGGTGACGGGGGAAAGGTCCTTTAGCGCTTTCTCGTCGAACGGCTCCATGCCGGTTTCATCCATGATATCGGCTTCCTGTTCATGCCCCGCGATGACAATCTCCTCATCCAGCACCTCGCGGACTTTTTTCTGCAGATCCTCCGAGGTGAACGGCTTTCCTAGAAAATTCGTCTCCGCGTCAAGCACGCCGTGATTGATAATCGCGTCGTCGGTATATCCGGACATGTAGATGACCTTGATAGCCGGTCGCTTTCTTATGAGTCTCTGGACCAACTGCCTTCCACCCATCTTCGGCATCACCACGTCGGTCAGGAGAAGATGTATATCGCTTGAATACTGCTTGCTTATCCTGAGCGCGTCCTCGCCGTCAGACGCCAACAACACCGTGTACCCGGACGCTTTCAACGTCCTGTTGGCAATTTTCCGGAGCGCTTCCTCGTCCTCGACCACGAGTATCGTCTCGCTCCCACGCAAGTCCATCGAACCCGTCGTGGTCTTGGTAGGTTCCGCGTTCATAGCACCCGATTCCCGCGGCAAGTAGATCTTGAACGTCGTCCCGTGGCCCAGTTCGCTGTACACCCAAATATTGCCGCCGCTCTGCTTGACGATGCCGTATACCGTAGAGAGGCCCAGGCCGGTTCCTTTTCCCAGTCCCTTGGTGGTGAAGAACGGCTCGAATATCCTGGCCTTGGTCTGCTCGTCCATGCCGCAGCCGGAGTCGGAGATCGACAATTGCACGTACTGGCCCGGCTTCACGCCGTTATGCGACGCCGCGTAATCGTCGTCCAATACGGCGTTGCGCGTTTCGATCGTGAGCCTGCCCCCCTCGGGCATCGAGTCTCTCGCGTTGACGACGAGGTTCATGAGCACCTGCTCCACCTGGCTCAGATCGGCCAGCGTCATGCCCAGATCCGGCTCCAGAACTTCGTTCAACTCGATGTCCTCGCCGAGCACCCGCTTTAGCATCTTGTCTATCCCCACCACGATCTCGTTCAGGTTGAGCAGGGAGACCTGCAGCACCTGCTTCCGGCTGAACGCCAGAAGCTGGCGCGTGAGCGCCGTCGCGCGCTCGGCGGCGCCTCTTACCTCAAGGAGATCATCCTTCATGGGATCGCCGTCCGGCATGGCTTCGATAACGAATCGCGAATAGCTCATGATGACGGTCAGCAAGTTGTTGAAGTCGTGCGCGATGCCGCCCGCGAGGCTACCGATGGCTTCCAGCTTCTGCGATGCCCGGAGTTGCTCCGCGAGACGCTCGTGATCTTCCTCTTTCCGCTTTCGTTCCGTGATGTCGCTCAGGACGAACATCGCTCCGTCGTATCGGCCGTCGGCCCTCAAGATGGGATTCACCGTGATTTCAAGCCACTGTCCGCCTCGACTGATAATCGATGTCTCGCGTTTCATGCTTCTTTTCGAAAGAAGGTTCGAATTTTCCGGATTGGCATCGGCCGATCCGAGAACAAGCTCCCAGCAGTCTTTCCCGATTATCTCTGTAGTAGGTCGGTCGAAGAATCCTTCCGCGGCCTTGTTTGACCGCAGGATGCGGTTGTCGTCGTCCAGGATCCAGATGACATCGACGATTGAGTCGAATGTCTGCTGCCACACCCTGGCGGCCTTGATAGCGTCCTCCTCGGACCGTTTTTGATCGGTGATGTCTTGCACCGTACCGAGCAGTCTGGTGACACGACCCTTCGAGTCCTTGGTAGGATGCAGCCTGGCCGCGAAAAAGCGTTGCCCTCCGTCAGGGAGTCTGGCTTCCAGATTATATTCACGATCCTGGCCGGTCTCGATGGCCAGCCGCGAATACTCGCGCAGCGCCTGCGCCTGTTCGGCGGAGTAATACGCCGCTTCCTCATCGGCTGAAGGAGGCCCCGATACCGGATCGCGGCCGTATAGTCTGTACGTCTGATCCGACCAGATGATCCTTCGTTCCTCGAGATCATACTCCCAGTTCCCGACATGCCCGAGCGACTGGGCCTCGTTCAACCTTCTCTCGCTCTCGCGCAACGCCTCTTGAACCCTTTCCCGTTGCAGTCTTGCTTCGAGGAGAGGCGCGATCAGGCTGACCAGTTCCTCCAACATGCTGACATCCTCAACTGAATAATCCGCTTCCCTGTTTGCTACCTGAAGGAGACCGATGGCTTCGTCCTTGAACAGGATCGGTACGGAAACGTACTTTCGGATGGCGATATGCCGACTGGAGATATCGGCACAGGGTACGTTCGCCATGACCGTCTTTTTCTCGCCGATGGCTCGGGCCCATTCCCCCTTTTCCCATATCTCCCGCGGGAATCTCGTTCTTTTATTGGGGATTTCACCTGTGCCCTCGGCTGATCGGGCCATCGAACGCACGACCATACTGCCGTTCTTCTCGAGATACCCGAAAAAACCGATCGGACTACCCAAAATTTCAAGTATGACGCCGAGCACGTCATGGTACAGTTCATCATCGGAAACCGTACCGAAAATAGCGGCGATGCGGATATGGGCGTCGAGTTTCACAGTCCGCTCGGCGACTTTCGCCTCGAGATGCTCGTTGAGATCGCGGAGCTCGTCCCGGGTATCTATAAGCTCGCGGTTGCGGCTTACCGCGTTTTCATACGTCGACAGCAACAGATCGAGAATTTGCAGCCGGTCGGCCGTTATGAAGAAGCGCTGTCCGGCGAACAGTATGTTGATGCCCATCTCGCTCGACGACGACTTGCGGATCGCCTGGTTCGCAAGTACGTTCTGGACGCGCGCAAGCAGGGCGCGATCGTCGTACGGCTTGCAGATGAAGTTGTTGGCTCCCGATTCTAGCCCCTGGATGACGTCCCGCGGGTCGGCGAGCGAGGTAAGAAGGATCACCGGCATGTGCAGGAGCTCCTCGTCGGCGCGCAAGGCCCTGCAGAGCGCGTAGCCGTCCATCTCGGGCATCATGATATCGGAGATCACCAGGTCGATATGGTTCGCCTTCGCCGCCTCGAAACCCTCCCTGCCGTTTGTCGCGGCGACGACCGAGAAGCCGGACTCCTCGAGGATGAAGCGCAACGATTCGAGTTGCGTGGGACTGTCTTCCGCGATGAGTATGGTGACCTTCCTGTTGATTTTTTTCGTGCTATCGGACATCGACCCCCCCCTTGTTCCCGTCGCGCCTGACCACCGAACCCAGGAGTCCGGCGATCTTGTCCGGCGGCAAAACGAAGCGCGCGGCGCCCAGCCTGACTGCCTCGCCGGGCATGCCGAACACCACGCAGCTTTCCTCGTCCTGCGCGATGGTCAGGGCGCCTGTCTCGGCCATCATCTTGAGTTCCTCGGCGCCGTCCCTTCCCATCCCCGTCAGGAGCACGCCGGCCGCCCGCCGCCCATAGCGCTCGATGACCGAGCGAAACAGGACGCCGACTGATGGGCGCAGGCCGTTGACCGGCTCGTCCCGCTCGATCCGGATTTCTCCTCCCTGCCCTATGCGCATGTGGCTGTCGTCGGGAGCCACGTACACGTGTCCGGGAACGGGATGCTCACCCGCGGCGGCCAGGTGGACGGGCAATCTGGAAACGGTCGCGAACCATTCGACGAGGCCGGCGGTAAACCCGGCGCTTATATGCTGGACCACGAGGATAGGCGCCGGAAAGTCAGGAGGAAGGCCGGACAGGATTTCCAGTACGGCCGGAGGCCCTCCGGTGGAGGCTCCTATGGCGACCATCTCGATATCATGCCTCTCGCCATAATCCGGTGCCGGCGACGGCGCCGCGATGGCGGGAGCCTCGGGCAGGGACCGGTTCCAGCGCCGTACCAGCTTGATCTCGGACATCAACTTGAGCGAGCCGATGACGGCGGCGGTCTCGGCTTCTGCGTTCGGGTCGCCGAAGCCGCCAGGCTTCTTCATCACGGTGAGCGCGCCAGCCTCGAGCGCGCGTATAGCCGTATGCATCTGGTCGAAGCGCGCCGTGGACGTGCAAATAACGATCGGTATGGGATTCGAACTCATGATGCGACGGGTCGTCTCGAAACCGTCGATGCCGGGCAAATGGATGTCCATCAGGATCACGTCCGGCCGTTTCTTCTCTACGCTCGCCAACGCTTCCTCGCCGCTACAGACGGCATCGGCGATCCGTATCTCCGGATCCGAACCCAGGACGTAGACCAGGTAGTCGCGTATCACGCGGGAGTCTTCGACCACGAGCACGTTGATCATTACCGTACCTCCATACGTCGATTCACATGAACCTCCGGACGATTTCCAGCAGGTTGCCCTGGTCGAAATCGCTCTTGACGATATACGCGTTCGCTCCAACCTCGATACCGTATTCCCGGTCCTTCGCCGAGCCGAGGGCCGTGACGAGCACGACGGGCAGCTCTTGGAGCTTCTTGTCGGCGCGGATCCTGGAGGTAAGTTCGAACCCGTTCATGCGGGGCATGTCGACGTCAGAGACGAGCAGGTCGAAAGACTCGGTCTTGAGCGTGGTCAGCGCGTCGATGCCGTCTACCGCCGTCCTCACGTCGTACCCGGCTCCTTCGAGGATGCCCTTCAGCATGGTCCGCGCCGTGATCGAATCCTCGGCGACGAGCAGGCGCCCGCGCCGCACGGCCTCGGCGCCGCCCATGACGTCGAGCGGTGCCGGTTCGCCGACCGTTATCGCGGATTCGACGAGGTCGGCGGCGTTGAGGATGGGAACGACGGCTCCGTTGCTCGCGATGGTGGCGCCGGCGACGTTCCGGACCCGGGCCAGGAACCTGCCCAGGCTCTTGACCATCACTTCCCGCTCTCCCTGTATCCCGTCGACGATAAACGCGATCTGGCGCCCGGCCGCGCGTACCAGCACCACCGGGCGGGCCGCGCCGTTCCCGTTCCGATCCGGCCCCGACAGCTCCAGGACGTCACGCAGGCGTACGAGCGATACGGAACCGCGATCCAGCGTTATCGTCTGGCGATTCTCGACCTTATGGATATCGTCCGGCTTGACCCGGACCACGCGCGCGACGTTGGCCGTAGGGATCACGAAATTCCTGCCGGCGACCTCGATCAAGACGCCGTGGAACGTCGCGAGCGATGACGGCACGAGCATCCTGAATGACGCGCCTACGCCCGGCGTCGAAGACACCGATATCGATCCGCCCAACTTCTCGACTTTCTCGCGGACTATAGCCAGCCCCAATCCCCTGCCGGATACCTCGGTGATGATACGGCTCGTCGACAGCCCCGAACGGAAGATGAGCTCGGACGCGGCTCCTTCTTCCAAGTGATGCGCCTCGTCGGTTTCCATGAGGCCGAGCCGGACGGCGGCTTCCTTGATCGTACCGCCGTCGATGCCGGAACCGTCGTCCGCCACCGTCAACTCGACGCGGTTGCCCTCGATCGATCTCGCCGTTATCGTGATCGAGCCGCGGCCAGGTTTTCCGAGCCTTTTGCGCTCTTGCGGCTTCTCGATACCGTGATCGACGCAATTTCGCAACAGGTGGTTGAACGGATCCTTGAGCTCGTCGAGCACGCGGCGATCGATCTCGATATCTTCCCCGCGGACCTGTAGATCCACTTCCTTGCCTTGCTCCCGCGCCAGGTCGTGGACTGCCATCGCCAGGTAGCCAAACAGGTACGAGCACGGCAGCAGGACGAGCTTCTTGGCGTCCTCCAGGAGCCTGTCGGAGATCGCGGCCAGCGAAATCGCGTCCTGATACGCGAAACCGGCCAGTTTCTTGAGCGAGCTTTCCAGCGTTCTCGCGTAGTGCGCCTCTGTCTCGAGCAGTTCCGATACGGTGATCGGTTCGCGGCTTCGCCGCGACCGTACCGTTCGACGTACGCGCTTCTGGTTCCAATCGGCCAGATCGGCGGCGAGAGCGCGAAGCTCGGCGGAACGCACGGCGGCGATTATCCTCGCGCCGACGAGCTCCTCGGCCTCGAGCAGTATGGCGCCCAGCTTCCTGGTCGGGACGCGAACGCTGTCGGTCGCGGCCTGTACGGCGGCCGGGAGCCCGACCTGGTCGACGCGCGGCGCCGGAGCAGCGACCGTCAGTACGGCGCCCCACTCATCCGACGCTTTTGGAATGACGCGCCTGATCGCCGCGAGCGCTTGTTTTACTTTTTCGTCGCCATCCGGAGGCAGGGGGACGCCGGGGTTCTGACACAGGGTCGAAAGGACGCCGATGGACGCGTGGACGGCATCGAGCGTGTCCTGGGACAAGGTGAGGGTTTTGTTCTGCATCGCGGAGAAGACGTTCTCCAGTTCCGAGCACACCGCCTCTGGATCCGCCAGACTCACCGACCGCGCCGCGCCTTTAAGCGAGTGGGCTTCCCTGAAGACGCGTTCAACGATCGAGGCACGCTCGGCATCGGAGGCATGCTCCATCGCGATGACACCGGCTTTGATGATTTCCAGATGCTCGGCCGCCTCGCCCCTGAACGTCTCCCGCAGGTGCGCGAGGAATTCTTCCTTTTTCCTGTCCATCGATTCCTCCGCCCCGCTTTACGCCTCTATCCGCTGCCGCTCGACCAGGACCTTGAGCCGTACGCCCAGATCCTGCAGGTTGGTCGCCGAAGCCTCGAGCTGCCTCGTGCCCGCCATGTTCTGCGTGGTAGCCTGCTTGATGTTGGCGATGGCCATGGCTATCTGGTCCATGCCGACGAGCTGTTGCTGGCTCGACGCCGCTATCTGAGTGGCCGCCTGCGACGCCTCGATGATGCTGCCCATAAGCGCCTTGATCGACTCGCCGGCATCGCCCGCCTGCCTGACGCCGAGCGCCACCGCCTTGGTCCCCTGCTCGGTCGCCAGCACGGCGGCGCCCGTCGCCTTCTGCACCTCCATCAGGATGGTGC
>CAZKJA010000082.1:11529-11800 GCA_964552925.1 uncultured Treponemataceae bacterium | reverse complement strand
CCGCCCACCAGATAGTGCTCACCATCCTGAACCTGTCGTTCGTGAACGGCCAGGCCTTTGGAATCGCGGCCACGAGCCTGTCAGGACAGGCTCTGGGAAGGGGCGAACCGGAGGCGGCCAAGGCCTGCTCTGCGGCAAGTCAACGCCTCGGGGCCCTCATATCGGCTTTGATGGGCGCGTGCATGATAGCCTTCAGGCACAGCCTCATGGGACTGTTTACGATGGAGCCGGACATCATCGCGCTCGGCGGGAGCGTTATGATATTGGCGGG
>CAZKJA010000082.1:0-11519 GCA_964552925.1 uncultured Treponemataceae bacterium | reverse complement strand
CTTGATACAGCCATTCCTCGCGTCATTCCAGATCTACGCGGGAGCGCTCCGCGGAGCGGGCGACTCGCTGTATCCCGCATTGTCCCTCGCCGTCGGCATTCTTGGAATTCGCCCGATACTCTCGTATCTTCTCGTGCATGTCTGGCCGCTCGGGCTCTTCGGTGCATGGATAGCCCTGTCCGTCGACCAGAGCATGCGATTCGTATTCATCCTGATTCGATACCGCAGGGGGAAATGGGTACGCACCCAGGTGTAAGACGGCTCGCGGCGAGCGCAACGCCCTCGGGCGGGATCAGCCTGTGCGAATACATCACGGCAAGACCCAGAATACATCGTCGTCACCGTAACGGCGAAGATCAAAGGCTTCGTCGACATGGCCCGCTTTTATCGATACCGACTCACCCAAATCTGCGATGGTGCGTGCAAGACGCAGAATTGAATGGCATGCTCGGGAGGAAAGAGCGGCTCTTTCCGCCTTCGCTACAAATGATGCCAAGGAATCCCCCTCCAGTCGGCAATACCTTTCTATCCCGCTCGCTGGCAGCTCCCCATTGAGCCTCTGCGCGGTCCCAGAATACCGTGCGGCTTGGATCGAACGGGCTCTCTTGACCCTGGATTTTACGCTGGCAGTCGACTCGCCCGGACCATGGGCCAGTTCCATCGGGCTAGCCGGTTCGACGGGGACGCGTATATCTATCCTGTCGAGCAAGGGCCCCCCTAGCCGCTTCCAATACCTGCGAATTTCATCGGGGGAACACAGGCATACGGAGCCGCGTCGGCCCAGGTTGCCGCAGGGGCAGGGATTGCATGAAAGAATAAGCATGAAACGCGATGGATACTCCACCACCCGGTCCGCACGGACAATGGAAATCCGGCCTTCCTCAAGCGGTTCGCGAAGCGACTGGAGCACGTCCGAGCGGAACTCGGGAGCCTCGTCGAGAAGGAGCACGCCGCCGTGGGCAAGGCTTATCTCACCCGGTTTCCTCGAGCGCCCGCCGCCGACCACCCCTTCCGCCGAGGCGCCGTGGTGGGGCGACCTGAACGGGGGTTTGCGAATCAGTCCCGACAGCTCCGGCAACGAGCCGGCCAATGAATGGAGCATCGTGACAGTGACGGCCGATTCGTCGTCGAGGTCGGGAAGGAGCCCGGCGAGCCGGCGGGCTGCCATGCTCTTGCCCGCCCCCGGGGGGCCGAAAAGCAGCATGTGATGGCCCCCCGCTGCGGCCACTTCCATTGACCTGCGCAAGCCTGCCTGCCCGCGGATGTCGGCCAGGTCGTCCACGTCCGCCATGATCCCGCCATCCAATCCCCCGCCTTCAGGCGACTCCCCGTGAAGTTCCTGCATGCCTGCGCTGACGCGGCGTATCCCATCATGCCGATCGAAGCTGCCATCCGGAAGAAGTCCATCACGGAGGAAGGACGCAAGCCTGGCCGCGTCGGCGAGCTCCTCCATTGAAACGGCCGATCCGCCCGCCAGCACCCTGGCTTCGGCTAGATTGGAACGTGGGACTATAAACCGCGATACCCCTGCCTTGAGCCCGGCGGCGACCGCGGGCAGTACGCCGGAAACCGGGCGCAAGCGCCCCGACAACTCGAGTTCGCCGAGCGCAAGTACCGGCGAACCTATATCGGGGATCTGTCCGGAAGCCGCGAGCACGGCGAGAGCCATGGCGAGGTCGAAGGAGGCGCCAGCCTTCCTGACACCGGCCGGGGCCAGACTGATCAACAGCCGCTCGAGGGGAAACTCGAAGCCGGAGTTCCGGATGGCGGCGCGTATCCGTTCCCTGGCTTCCTTGACCGCCCCATCCGCCAACCCCACGAGATCGACGCTCGGGATGCCCCTCCTCAAGTCGACCTCGACCGTGACTAGCTCGCCTTCGAAACCAACAGCCTCGAATGCATAGATGATCATGGGTATCCTCCGCAAACGGGACGGAGGCGTGCGCACCGGCGCTTTAACCCGGGTTAAGGGTTCATGGCGCGGCGATGATCCGGCGATCGATGGAAGGGGGAGTCAACGGCGCTTGCCGCGATTGGAGAGCATCACCAGGAAGGCCGCAGAAAAAAGGATCCATGGCAGGTTGGGAAAGATGAAAACAAGTATTCCCGCCCCGCGTATCGAGAGGGCGGGATCGGGCAGGAGCCCGAATTCGACAAGCAACGCGTACAGGATGTCGGCGTACCCGGCGAGGATGCCGACCACGATGAGCATCCAGGACACGTCGCGGACGCGCGACCAGACGATGATCGCAAGGAATGTGGCGAAGGCCATGACAACGAAACGAACCGCAAGGGCTATCAGATCGGTGCTCATGGCCTAAATCCCTCCATGCCTTCAGAGCAATGAATCGAGGTCGAGTTCGCCCGCGACGCTTGGCATCCTTATGCCCCAGTTGTCCAGAACTGCGGGATGGACCTCCCCGAACACCCCGATCGAGGCTCCCTCCACGGTGACCCTCGCCTGCCGTCCGGGAAGGAAACGGGGATCATCGGAATCCTCTACGGCGTAGTCCTCGCCGAGGTAGTATAAAAGAGCCGAAACGACCCCCGCGAGTTCGTTGTAATCCGCCGCCGCGTGCGAGCACAGGAAACCGATCCTCTGCCTGGTCAGAGTGCCGTAATTCTGCGAAGGGTCGAGGAAGGCTACCTTGCCCGCCTCGAAGATTCGGTGCGGGTACGGAGCCTTGCTCGATACGGACTCTGACTGCAGCAGTCCCGGAAGGGTCGAAGGCCGGACGTACTCGAAGTTCTCGGTCATCGGATTCGATATGCGGATCACCGATTCCCCCGGGATGTTCATCTTTTCTATATATTCCTTGCCGGAACCGAGGTAGTTGTAGATCATCTCCTGGTAGCCGAGGCCGACCATCACGTCCTTGGCTTTCCTGGTGAACGATTCGATCGCCGACAGCCGGCCTATCGTGAAGTCGCGGGGGCGTTCAGGCTTGAAGCTCGACATGCCCCGGCCGATCATCACGTCCTCGACGAGGTCGACCGCGTGTATGAAATCGTCGCGGTATTCCGGCGGCCAGGCGCGCACGTGCTGCCCGTGGGCTTCCGAGCGGACGCCCATCCGCGCGAGGGCCTCGACTGCCTTGTCCGGGCTTATGCTGTCGCCGAGGAGCTTCGACACCCTGCCCGCGTCGACGGAGGCAGGCGCCTGGAAATAATAAGGAAAGGTGACCGAGCGTCCGAACGGCGTGTCGAAGGAATAGTCGACCCGCAAGGGCCTGATCTCGTAGCCGGCATCGGCGAAGTCGCAGGCGACGATGCTCGTCGCGAGGCTGACTGTCGCCATGTCGGTGCCCGAGAACTCGACGAGTATGTCGCGGTCGCCCACCTTGACGGCGCCGATGTCGGCGCTGTTGATGATCGGCGCCATAGACAGCACGCCGCCGTCCGATCCCATCAGGATGGGATAGGTCGGAGAACCGGAGATGATGTGGCCGTATTCCTTGCCCTTGGGATGCTCTTCGAGGATGCGTCTGAGGGTAAGGCTCTTCTCCATCTGGAGCGGCACGAAGCTGACCGAATCCGGATCGACCCCCTTGTAGGAGATAGGCCACTTGATAAGCTCGATGCGGTACATTCCCATCGACAGCACGCGACGCTTGCGGCCGAAGTTGGAGCACAGCTTCTCCTGGGTCTGTATCGAGTCGCGAAGCATCGCGTCGTCGATCGGCTTGCCGGAGATGACGAAACCGGCCATGTACGGCCTGAGCTTCTGCACCGAGCCGTCGACGACGAGCCTGTAATCCGAAGGCCGGGCGTCGCCCTCGCGGGAGAAGAAGGGATACTCGGGTATGGGGCCGCCATCTCGTATTCGGAGCTGACGGGCTACTCCCGCGGTGGACCAAAGATCCGGCCGGTTTGTGTCGTTGAGTTCGATCTTGACTATACGCTCGCCGCCTGCCTCGCCTTCGGCATACCCGTCGAGTTCGGCCTTGGCCGACTCGAGAGCCGCCTCGAGTTCCTTGGCCTCCATCCGTCTTCCGACGAGTTCGAAGAACAAGCGTTCGTTGACTTCTATCTTGGGCATCGTCGTTCTCCTATTTAATGAGCGCCCGGCGAAGGCGTACGCTCTCGATGTCGGGACTGAACAGCTCGCGCAGGTCGTTGAGCCCGAGCGCCATCAGGGCCATTCGGTCGATGCCGATGCCCCACGCGAGCACGGGTACGCTGACGCCCAGGGGCTCTGTCACCTCGGGCCTGAAGATGCCGGCCCCGCCCAGCTCGAACCAGCCGAGCACCGGGTGCTTGATGTGCACCTCGACCGACGGCTCGGTGAACGGGAAGTAACCGGGAACGTACTTGACTTCCTTGGCGCCCGCGACCTCGACGGCGAACACCTCGAGGAAACCGAGCAGGGTCTTCAGGTTGACGTCCTCGCCGAGCACTATTCCTTCGGTCTGGTAGAAGTCCGAGAGGTGGGTCGCGTCGACCTTGTCGTAGCGGAAACATCTGGCTATGCCGAAGTACTTGCCGGGGACAGAAGCTTTTGGGAGCTGTCGGGCAGACAACACAGTGCCCTGGCTGCGCAGGACGAGCCGCTTTGTGAACTCCCTGTCGAATCCGTAGCGCCAGCCACGCGAACCGGTGGCGCCGCCGTTCTCATGGGTCGTCGCGACACGCGAGAGGTAGGGTTCCTCGATCGACTTGGCTTTCACGGGGTCGGCGACGTAGTAGACATCGTGGATGTCGCGGGCGGAGTGGAATTGCGGCATGAACAGGGCATCGCCGTTCCAGAACTCCGTTTCCACGAGGCCGCCGTCGAATTCCTCGAATCCGAGGGATACAAGCTTGTCCTTGACGCTCTCGAGGAACTGTACATAGGGGTTGCGCCGGCCGGGGATAAGACGAGCCGGCCTGCTGCCGATATTGTACGAACGGAAGCTGGCGCCCTTCCAGGTACCATTCTCGAGCATCTCCTGCGTGACCGCGCCCAATTCGTCGCCTGACACCCCTTCATCCCGGAGCAGAGCGGATACCGCGGCTGCGTCTGCCGAGAGCTCCCAAGTGACCGTCTCCCGCTCGGCGGCCCTGAAGGCGGCGTCGCCGGAACCGCGTTTCTTGGCGACCTCGGCCATCAGCGCCGTTTCGGCCGGATCGAGCACGCCGGCCTCGAGGATGCCGCCTTCGACGGAAGCGGCCTTCGCGAGCAGTGCGTGCAGGGCCGCGGCGCGTACCGAGCGCTTGGCGTCGATCAGGGTGACCAGCTTGTCGGCGCCCATGGCGAGCACGCCTTCGCGGGAAAGGCGGCCGAAGGCGGAGCCGGCGTCCTTCTGCTCCATGCCGAGCCCTTGGCAGATCGCCGACATGGCGACCGGACCAGAGCCGGCGAGAAAGCCGACCATGCGTTCTTCCGGCGTCCCGGCCTCGAGCCAGGAGCGTCCGAGCGGCGTAAGTTCGAACACTGCCTTCGCGGACCTGCCGGTCTCGGAGGCCAGGCCCTTGGCCATGAGCCAGGCCTGCGCCTGGTTCGCGTGACCCTCGACGTAGCCGAGGTCGGCGATGAGGCGGGCGGTATCGAGCGAAACTCCAGGAGCATAGCCAAGAAGTACCTTTATCTCGAGCGGGTGCAGTCCTTTGAGGAGCGATCGTGGATCCATCGTTCAAACTCCAATGATTATCAAGTGAGGGCCATACTGTCGGATTTATCGTCGGTCGTCAATTGGATGGGAGTCATCCTGATCACCCCGTGCCCGTGACGGCCGTCCATCGCTATGTCGATTTCCGATTCGGTCCGCACGTGCACGCAATGCGCGCTCCTGGCATGGACGGGCAGGCCCGCGAGCGCCGACCAGTCGACGAACGAGGAAGCCGAGCCGAAAGCCGCAGAAAAGTAGCCGATATTCATCGCCGTGACATTGTGGAAGAAATGGCTGCCCAATGATGAATCGACCCGGAAATCGTGCAGGTCAGCCTCGACTATAGCCTTGGCGTTGGAGATCTGCGCGAACGTGACCGGGACGCCGAGCAAGTGGTCGCGGGTTCCCCAACGCCCCGGACCGATGAGGGCAAAGGCCCGCCCTTCTGCCTTGAGACTGTCGTTGAACGCCGAAATCTCGGCGGCCATCTCGTTGGTTTCGGCGCGGTTCCATTTTTCGGGATCGATGTAGATTATGTCGTGGATGCCGTGGATGCGGCCGTTGCCCATACAGCGATCGCTCGCGACCAGGCATTCCCCCCTGATGACGGCTCCCAGGTCGATTCGCACCTTGTCAGACATCTGGATGAGCGGTTTTATCTGGAGCAGGTAGAATACAGGGGCTCCGTCGATTCCGTCTTCGCTGACCGCGTATTCGATCTCCACGGGTATTCCCATGCTGCTCGATCCGACTTCGAGTACCGCGTCGATGACCTCGGCGAACGGGAAGGCTTCGTATTTGAGGATGGGGGCAAAATCAATTATACGGGGCCCCCGGGCCGAGATGCCCGGCTCCAGCCTGTCGTCCTCAATGCTCCAGGTGCTCGCTACAAGCGAGAATCCGGGGTCCGACTCGGCTTCCGAGAGGTCGAGGCGCGATAGCGTCGCCTCCTCCCCCGCGGAAAGGTCGAAATCGACCCGCTCCATGTCGAGGGCGTAGAACCAGCGCTGGGTGCCGTTGATTGTGCGCCCCGGCGCGACCACGTCGAGCTTCGGGTAGCGGGGGCAGAAACGGTGGGCCTCGCCTCCCTCGACGACGTAGGGCCCGAGCCCGAGCGCCGCCACGCACAGCCCGTCGTCGGGCTTCAGGTAGGAGATGGGATAGTAGTTGTACGACTGCGCGGTGCCCGCGACCAGGGGGTAGTACCATCTGCCCCGCCGCCTGCCGACGAGTTCCTGCACTACAACGGCCATCCGCTCTTCCTCTATGTTGTACGATGCCGCGTCGAAGTAGGCCCGGGCGGATTCTGAATAGAGGCTGGCATAAATGAGCTTGATTGCGTCGCATAATTGGGAAAGGCGCTTTTCGGGGTCCGGGTTGGCGTTGGGTATCAGGAACGTATCATAGACGCCCGAGAACGGGACCATGAGCATGTCTTCGAAGAGCCCGGAAGACCTGACGGCCAGGGGCTTGTCAGTCGACGCAAGAAAGGACCGCAGCCGTCCGACGAGTTCGCTTTCGAGCGGTCTGGCCAGGAAAGCCTTGCGGACTTCCTCGGCCGGGGCAGCGTACCAGGCGAAGCCCCAGAGCTGGTGCTGGTCCATGAAACGCTCGAACTCGTCGATGCCGATGAAGGCGGTGAACGGCAGGCGGATGTCCATCCCGTTCTGGACCTTGGGAAAGGCGAGGTTGTCGATGAGGCTCTTGATGAAGGCGAGGCCACGGCCCTTGCCGCCGACCGAGCCGCCGCCGAGCCTCGCCAGGCCGCGGTCCCCGGAAATCGAGCCTGTGGCCGGGATCAAGCCCTTGGACTTGCCCCGCCGGAGGTCGTCGAGCGCCCGGCACAGGAAATCCCGGAGCTCCGCGGGGCTGGCGAAATCTTCGGGCATGTAGTTGCGGATTATCCTCGCGAAACGGATTTCGCCCCTCGCCATCAACCAGGCGGAAAAGTGGTTGCGTTCGGCATGGTATAGAAGGGTTTCCGCCGGGACGTTGCGCATGTGCCTCTCGAACTCGTCCATGTTCCGGGCGCGCGCCAGCTCTACGCCATCCTGGTTCCTGAATACGAAGGGTCCGAAGCCCAGTTGCGTCTGGAAGAACTGCGTAAGCTCGTAGCCGAGGGTGTTGGTGTTCTTGTCGGCGAAGGACGCGCCGAGCGCGTACGCCTTCTCCCTGTTGTCGGATTCGCTCGATTGAATAAGCACGGGCAGGTCGGGCTTGCGTTCCCTGGCCATCGACAGGAACCTGAAGCCCGCCTCCGCATCCTCCTTGCCGCCGTTCTGGAAGCGGACATCGGAGATGACCGTGAGGATGTACGGCTCGAAACGCTCGTACAGCGCCATCGCCTCCTCGTAGCTTGTCGCGAGAAGGACCTTGGGACGGCCGCGCATCCTGAGTATCTTGTAGGTCTCGATCGAGCGCTCCTCCTCGACCAGCTGTTGCGTCTGCTTCATCACAACCGAGTACAGCAGAGGGAGATAGCGGGAGTAGTATCGGACCGAATCCTCGATCAGGAGCACCACGCGCACCATTCCCACCCTGGCGTCATTCTCGACATTGTGCAGATCCTCGACGTATTTGATCATGCCGACGAACAACTTCGAGTATCCGTTCCAGACGAATATCCTGTCGATCGAGTCATCGCAGGCTTTGCGGCGCTCATCGAGGCCGGCCAGGCTCGGGTTGTTCATGGCAAGGAGCAATACGGGGATTTGCGGCCAGACTTCCTTGAGCTTTCCCGCCAACTCCAACGGAACCTCGAAATCGATACCGGCCATGAGGATGACCATGTCGTACGTGCCGGCCTTGTACATCTCGATGGCCGACTCCGGCGTATACGCGCAGGAAACGCGCGGAGCGGTCGTCAGGTTGAGCTTGAAAAACTCGCCGTAGATCTGGTCCGACAAGGCGCCGTCGCTCTCGAGGACGAAAGAATCGTAAAGGCTCGCGACGAGGAGGATCTCCCTGACGCGGTACCGCATCAGGTCGTGGAAGATGTCCCGTTCGCGACGCTCCCTGTCGTACGATGCGATAAGTTCATTGAAGTACATCGGCGCTCCTCCGCGGCACGTATCGGCAGGGAACATCCTAGTATGAGGAAGCGTCTCAGGCAAGTCCGCCTCCGGCGTGCGCCGGGGGCGGGCGTCCTTGATGCGGAGCGCAATGCAGGGTATCGTCAGGGGCCGGACGCATGGGCGTCGTTCAAGGTTCGATCAAGTCGCCGTGAAAGGCGGCATCAAGGAATACAGCTCCATGGCAGAAGCCCACAAGACAGAATTCCTCGGACGTGATGCGATGTTTCCGCTCATCCTTAAAATGGGGATACCAGCCGCGGTCGGGATGCTTGTCAACGCGCTGTATAACGTCGTCGATACCATCTTCGTCGGCCTCGGCGTAGGCCCGCTGGCAATAGCGGCACTTTCGATAGTGTTCCCTCTCCAGATGGTAGTCTCCGCCGTCGCGCAGGGTCTCGGCGTCGGGACAGCCTCGATAGTTTCGCGGAAGCTCGGCGAGAAGCGCCTCGATGACGCCGCTGCGGCAATAGGCACGGCGTATGCCACTGTGATGGTGGTGACCGCAATCCTCGTCGCGCTCGTGTTCGCGTTCATGCGTCCCATACTCGCCTTCTTCGGCGCGAGCGAGGCGATTATGCCCGTCGCGATGGAATACACCGGCATAGTAGCCGCCGGCTTCTTCTTCTTCTCCTTGTCGATGTGCGCGAGCAACCTCGTCAGGGCGGAGGGCAACGCCAAGGCGTCGATGTTCGGGATGCTCATCGGCGCCGTGCTCAACCTGTTGCTCGATCCGCTGTTCATCTTCGGCTTCGGCCTTGGCGTCAAAGGCGCCGCGATAGCCACCGTGATAAGCCAGATGGTCTCCTCCACGTACCTTTTGTCGATATATTTCCGCGGGAAAAGCCATGTCCCCATCAAGGTGGCGCACTTCAGGATACGGCCGCGCATCCTCGGCGAAAGCGCTGTGCTCGGCGGACCGGCGTTCATCCAATCCGCGGGTATGAGCCTTCTGGCCCTCGTGATAAACAATACCCTCGGGTACTACGGCGGTGATGCGGCCATCACCACGTACGGTATGACCCACAAGACGCTGATGATGGTAATCATGCCGGTATTGGGCATCGTCCAGGGCTTCCAGCCGATCGCCGGCTACAATTACGGCGCCAGAAACTTCGAGCGGGTAAAGGCCAGCCTGCGGACGGCGATGGCGACGGCTTTCGGGGTGTCCATCGTCGGCTACTCCCTCATCATGCTCGCTCCCCGGACGGTCATGGGCCTGTTCACCAAGGACGAGGCCTTGGCAACCTCGAGTTCGCGGGTGATAAGGATCATGGCTTTGTTCATTCCTCTCGCCGCGGTGCAGATTACCGGCTCGGTATACTTCCAGGCGGTCGGGAAACGGATGCAGTCGTTCGCGCTGGGCTTGTCAAGGCAATTCATAGTCCTCATCCCCCTGGTTCTCGTGCTTCCGCGATTCTTCGGGACGGACGGCGTCTGGATGGCCTTCCCGCTGGCCGACCTGCTCGCGTCGAGCCTCACCATAGCATTGCTCGTCCACGAAGTAAGCCGGCTGGGCCAGGAAGATCCAACGCAGGCAATCCCGGAGAAATCTGAAACCCCATGAGTAGCCTGGGTGTTAAAAGGTATGATCGCGTGGCGGAGGCTAGTGCAATGGGATGTGGGGCTATCAAGATAGTAGTCATGCTCGTGTTCGCAACGATCACTGCCAACCAAGCCGGTGCGCAGGAAAGTCTCGGCATCGAAGAAGCGGTCAGGCTCGCGTTGGGCAACAACGCGAAGCTTGCCCAATCGGGCATCGCGCTCGACGCGGCCAAACGCGCCTTGGGAGCCTCCTGGAACAGCCTCTTGCCCAGCCTGACCCTGGGAGCGGGTACGACGCGCACGAACGAGGATGCCGTGTCCTCTAACGCTTCGGTAAGCGCCGGAATTACTCTGAGCACCGCGACAATCGGGGTGATGCAGACGGCGCGATTGCAGAATGCTTCGGCCGAACTTGCGTACGAAACAGCGAGGCGGGATATAGAACTGGAAGTGCGCAAGAAGTACTATGACCTTGTGCTCGCCCGCGACAAGATCGCCGTCACCGAGCGCAGCATCGAAACCTCGCAAAAAAACTACGACCAGACCGAAGCCAAGCGCAAGGCAGGCCTTGCGCCGGAAATCGATTCGCTGACCGCGCTTGTCGCCCTCGAGAAGTTGAAGCCCACGCTGGCGAGCGACCGGGTCAGCTACGACAACAAACTCGCCTCCTTCAAGCAATTGATTGGCCTGGGACAGGAGCGCACGCTCACGCTCAGCGACAGCCTGGAGAAAACAGGTTCCATTCTCGTCGACGAGGATGCGCCGATACCTCAGAAGCGTCTGAGTGCCGCCAAGGATTCGGCGCCGGCGGTCGCATCGCTCGGGATGTCGTTGGCCTTGGCCAGGGCCCGCAAGGACGCGGCCGACCGGGCTGTCTACTCCCCCAGCCTCACGCTGTCGCTTTCGTACAGGCCGACCTGGTCTGACTTCCCCTTCCGGGACTCAGGCTCGGCATCGGCAACTGTGAGCATGCCGCTCGACACCTTCCTCCCGTGGTCGACGGAACGGCAGGCGGCAGCGGGGGCGTCGGAATCGATAGCCACGCTTGAGAGCCAGCTTGCAGAAGCGAAAACCACGGCCGAGATATCGGCGCGTTCACTTGCGCGGAAGATCGAGCAGTCCCGCGTTTCGGTCAAAGCCCTTAAACTCAGCGTCACCCTGGCCGAGCGTGGCTACACCCTTATGGAAGAAGCGTATCGATTTGGCACCAAGGACGTCCTCAACGTACAAAACGCGAGCGACACCCTGCAATCCACGAGGATGCAGGTACTTTCCGAGACATATACGCTGATATCGGCGGTACTCGACCTTGAAT
>CAZKJA010000081.1:0-11903 GCA_964552925.1 uncultured Treponemataceae bacterium | reverse complement strand
TACCAGGCGCTCCAGGCGCAAAAAACCTCGCTCGAGGCCGAGAAGTCCGCGGTGGAAGCCGAGCTCGCTGCCGCCAGGTCGCGGTACGACGCCGTGACGACAGCCTACAGCGACTACGCCGTAGCCGAGGACCGCGTGCTGGGCGCCGGCGGAGATCTGGCCTACGTCAACGGCCGGGCGCAACTCGATTCGTTCCTTTCGAGCGCTCCCGTGGCGGCGGCGATGCCCGGCATGCGCGAGAGGATAGCCTCGTACCTGTCGGCCTTCCAGGCCGCCGGCCAGAAGGAAGTGCTGTTCAACGCGGCCGACATAGTCGACGGAGCCGCCCGCATCCGCGACGCCGCGACCAGGACGCGCTACTTCCAGGATCTCGAAACGCGCTTCGCCGGCAACGAATCGATGCTCGAATTCCTTTCCAGCGTCCGGGAGAGTTTCAGGTAGGGGTAGGGTTCGAGAGCCGACCAGGAGGGCGACGGGGCATGCTGGCTGTCAATCAGCCAGGTCTTCGAGATCGTCGGTGGGTATCTCGTACAGCTCGACCAGTAGCTGACCATCGCTGTCGTGGCTGTCGTTCCGCGCGAAAATCGACCGAGTGAAGACTACCTTCATCTCGAAGTCGATCAGGCTGTCGTATCTCTCGTGGACGAAACGGAGCCTGCCCGCTGGGAACTTGAATAATTTGTTCAAATCCGGGTCGAGCACGCTGATTATGCCGTCCTGCTCCGCTAGCAATCGGCCGTCCGACAGAGCGCCGATCAGGGGTCCGTAGTCTTCGGGGTAGCGGGTGGGTTCGGTTGCGGCGGGCGGATTGCCCCAACGGAAGGTCGCCCGCGAGCCGTCATCCAAGCCGCATGACAAGTATAGCCAGGCCGCGGTAGCCAGGAACTTTCCAGGCTGGGCAATCTGCGAAGCGGCCGAGAATGTCAGCGTTGTGACGGGCGTCGCCATGAAGAATGGATCTCCGCTTGCCCAGGCGCTAAAAATTTCGTATCTAGGTAAGCCGTCATAGGCGAAGCCCGCAATTCTCGCCTGGTTGAATCCTGAAACCGCGACCGCTCCCATGCCGAATTGCGCTGGCGTGGTTGGGGTAGGAAGGGTGATGGTGGTCGGAGCGGGGGACCACATCATAGTCGTCCATCCATCCGTGGGGCTCACGGCGATGAGAGCGCCCGGACTACCGTCCGGATAAGCTTGGACCATATAGCTGTTTCCCATGGAGTTTGCCGTCTCGAATCCATTCATCGGTTCGATTGTCGCCTGATGGTTCACTATGTCGATGAATGCGAACGATCTGAACTCCAGACTGTCCTCCGTCTCGAGTACAAGCAATCCCGTCGATGGCGTGTCAGTCATTTGCGGCAGGAACCAAAAGTCGAGTATCCCATATGTATCTTCTACACCTGAAGTGAAGTACAGCTTTGGTTCTCCCAACTTGCGGACGGTGATCTCCGAGGCGGAAACCAGCGAATCGAAAACCGGGTGCCAGCAGGATGCCGCGGTAATGGATGCAAGGACCGCGGCGACGAGTGCCTTGGGGAAAGCTCCCCGCGGCCGATTCGGCGATGGCTTCATAGGCAGAACCTCGCGCCGAAGCGCAGTATGGGTATTTCGAGGAACCAGTGGTCGCCCCATCTTGTGCCCGTGGGACCGCTGCTTTCCGTCCCGGCGCTCGCGGCCATCAGGAAGCCGTCGCAGAACGGGTAGAACGCGGTGCCGAGTTCCAGGAACACCGCCGTCCTGAGCGTCACCTTCCACTCCGCGCCGAGCATTAGCGAGGTTCCCAGCGGGGCTATCGAGTCGGGCCTGGGGAACGTTTTTGGCAGGATGACTATACGCGTGAACAGCGTCGCCGTAGCGTACGGCCTGACATACGCGTCCGGCGGAAGGAAGTAGCCGCCGAAACCGACGCCCGGCTGTACGAGTCCAAGCGACAGGATTGCCGGGGCTGTCGCTGTTCCGTATTCTTCTCTGACCAGATAGAGTCCTGCCAGGAACTGGGTCAGCCCGAAACGGACGTACAGGCTATCCTCGGCGAAGCGCCACGCCGCCCATACGTCGGGGAACTGGGTCATGTACAGGGCGGTTTCTATGGTCCAGGTTCGGAGAGGCCTCCGGGGTATCGTGAGCGAGGCGCCTTGCTCCAATGCCCCGAAGTAGCCGCGCTCCGGGTAGGCTCCGTTGGAAGTCGCGCGCCAAGGGTAGGTGCCGGGCACGCGGAGCGGGACTTCCAGGAAGCCTTCCGCTGGAATGACCAGGTCGACCTCGCCAAGCCCACTCCGGCCCTTCCCGGACTGCCCGGTGATCCTCGTCCCCGGGGCGCCTTCGATGCGTACAAGCGTCTTTTTAACCTTGGGCAACGATGCCTCAGCGGCATCCGCGACGGGAATCCACCAGAATTCCGCCAGGTCCCGCTCGGTGGGCTCGGGGCCTTCGACTGTCCCTTCGGCGAGTACCCCGCCAGTGAGCGGATCCAGTATGCGCCAGGATGAACGCGTGTCGCCCGAAGCTATCGATTCGGTGGAGACTTCGACAGCGAGCGCGCACGAGGTGCGCGAAGCTTCCTCGGCCAGATCGGATCCGGGCGGCGCTATCAGGACGGCGTCGAGCGCTGCGGTTCTGGCTAGCGTCGCCGCCAAGGCGACCTGGTCAGCCGCCCGGCCAGAGCCCGTTGCGCGTATCATCACGCGTATGCCTTCATCGTCGGCATTGGCGGGGCAGATCAAGGCCGTCGCCGCGAACGCCAGCAACAGCACGAAGCGGATCGCGTCGCGCATCATTTCCACCACGTCCTCAGCTTGTATAGCTTGCCGTCCATCCTGTCGTAAAGGAACCACCACGTCCCGCTCGGGTCGAAGGATAATAGCCTGATATCCTCGTCATTGTCGAATGCCATGGAATCTATCTCGGTACTTTGAGTGCCGAGCGCGAAGTCGCCGGTTCCCCACGCATAGCGTATGAGGCGGTCATTGCCATTGTCGCCGCGGTGGAAGGCGACGGGACCCCCTTCGGTAAGCCATGCGTAGCTTTCGGAGACCGGAAAGGGGCCGGTGACCGTTGTCGTCCCACCCCAATCGAATACGCTCATTGCCGCGTTGTCCGTAAAATCAAAGAAAAGCGGATACGATGCTGCATAGGCAGTACCATAGTCATTCCGTTGCGCGAGCACGCTGTAACCATTTACATTCTCGGAGTCCAATAGATGATACATCTGGAAGGCAGAGTCCCATGTTCGTGAGGCGATGTTCACGGTTATAAGCCATGTATCGTCGTACTGACGGAAATCAGCGCCCATGGATGTCCCATACTCATCCACCGCATAGTTGAAGCCCGTAATGGGATCCCCTACCCTGAACATGCGGACGGTTGATGGATTATTCCAGCCCGTAATGAAATTTCCATGTATGGGGTAGGTAGCGGATGTAGGGTCGATTACATCATTGCCGCATAAAAAGCCTTTTGTAACGGACGCCAGGTTCCGATTGAAGTTGAGAAGGGGGTCATCGAGTCTGGCATGCTTGAAGCTCAAGTCGGATGGGTCCAGAAGTATGAGCGATGCGGCTCCATTCCCGGATGCGTACACCAGCACCTTCGTGTAGACGTCCGTGCCGATGACGTAGGACGCAAGTTCGAGGTTCTCCACATCCGCGTCTGCGCCCAGACCTTGATCGATCAGGATGGAGCGGAAGTCGATGCTCGCTTCGACGTACGACAGCCAGCGGGGGAAAACGTCGTCGGTCAGGAAGCCGCAGGTGGATAGCATCAAGACCGAGAGAAGGATTGTCAGCATCCGGGCGGCCTTCCCGCTGGCGCGGATCAATCGTGTCATGGCCATTTGAACATCACCCCCGCCGTCAGGACCATCGGGCCGGTCGCGGTTTCCCACCAGCCGCGTCTGAGCAGGCCCGAATCGAGCCCGAACGAATACGATATCCTTTCCTCGAGGAACGCCGCCCACGCGGGGGTATGCCACTCGAAGGACAGCCACACAGCGTCGAGCGACAGGTCGAAATACAGGTTGGGCGCCGCGTCCCCCGGTATTACCCAGGTCGTGATGCCCGATATCCCCGTGCCGGCCGCGAAGCGGAAACGCGAATATTTTTGCGTGAAGAGGTAGGCGCCGGCTCCGAGGCGCATTTCGTCGTGGAACACCGGTACCGAGCCCGCCGTGAACGCGTATTGCGCCCACAGCGAGTCGCCGGCGCGCAGGAACACCGAATCGGGGAGCAGGTAGTAGCGGTAGTCTACGGATGCTCCGATGAGCCTCGAAGTGGAGATTCCCGCCGATACCGCGTGCCTGGTCCGGGGCATCAGCGCGGGCAGCTCGATCGGCTCGTCCGTCCCGGCGGGACGGAATACGGCGGTCCGCGGCCAGTACCCCTCCCGCTGCATCGATACCACTACCGAATCGCCCTCCCTGAAGGCGACGAAAGGCGCGGTCAGGCTACCGTTCTCGATTATGCCGGCTTGCCTGGAATCGTCACCCGTGCCGAACGATACGAGCGCGCCTTCGTCGCCCGAGACAAACCTTAGCCTGTACGCGATCGGCAAGCCAGGCGCTACCCGTTCCTTCAGCGCCGCTGCTTCCTTTACGACCCTGGCGGCGCTCTCCCCGAGCAACGGCATCGCAGTCAGACCCGCGAAGGCGCCCTGCGCGTCGGCGGCGACCATAGCCCCGTCGATCGCGTCGAAGATGCTTGCCCGCCATACCAGGCGTTTCCGTTCTATCGAGCACCGTACAACCGCCACCCAGCGCGCCCCGTTTTCCTTGGTGACAGCTTTCGCTATGTCTTGATCCGACAACGAGGCGTCAGTCTTACCCTTGAACAAGTCCGCTGGACGGAATCCAGCCGTACCGAATTCTATGAGGAGCGAGCCCGCCAACGAATCCGCGAAAGCCGCCGCTTCGCCTTCTGTCGCTACGACCGCGACGGAGGCCGCGTCGAACAGCGTCGCCTGCCCCGAGACCGTTGCAAGTCCAAGCAACCCGAGCAAGGCCAGCGCTACAAGGCGGGTATCCGGACGGACTCGACGCCTCCATGGAACGTGATGTATCGTCATTTTTCGTGCAGGATCTCGACGCCGTCCCATATTTCGGGGGGCGGGTTTACCATTAAGCGTGCGCTCCGCTCTGCCATCGAAGTCGACGCGAAGTCGTCCCGCCCAAGCATCGACGTCACGTCGCGGAACGTATCCCTGGCTTCGCGGAATTCCCGCGCGTAGTAATGGGCCATCGCCTTGGCGTGCAAGTCCCAGGCCTTGGCGGTCGCCGGGTCAAGGGTTCGCCGCGCCGTGTAGATGCGGACGCCTTTGGTCTTGCCCTTGACCGCGACGGAATCGATGAGCCGGCACGGGAACGCGTCCTTCACCTGCTCGTACAGGAACTCCGAGAAAATGAGCGGCTGGTGGTAGGGCTTGGTAAGACCCTCGAGCCTCGAGGCCAGGTTGACGGCGTCGCCTATCACCGTGTAGTCCATCTTCTTGTCGCAGCCTATGTTGCCGACGGTCACGATGCCGTAGTTGATGCCTATGCCGATCTTGAACGGGGGCTTGCCTAGCTCCTCCTGGTGCGCGTTGAACGTTTCGAGCGCCTCGGTCATCTCCATCGCGGCGAGCACCGACGACACGGCGTCGTCATCGTGCTTCACCGGCGCGCCGAAGAAGGCCATGATAGCGTCGCCGATGTATTTGTCGATGACCCCATGGCGGTACATTATTATGTCGACCATCGAGCTGAAGTAGCGGTTGAGCGAATTGACGAGGTCGTCAGGTTGCATCGACTCCGATATCGTCGTGAACGACCGGATGTCGGAGAACAGGATCGCCAGCTCGCGGTTCTGCCCTACCAGCATCTCCTCGGGATTCTGGAAGAATTTGTCTATGAGCTCCTGCGGTACGAATTTCTGGAATATATGCCGTATCTTCTCTTCCTTCTTCTGGGCCAGTACGGTTTCGAATGCGTAACGCTTTATCTGCTCGTACGCCTTCTGCAGTTCGTCGAGCATTATGTTGAAGGTGTGAGACATCGTGCCTATCTCGTCGGGGAAATTCACATCGACCCGCTCCGACATGTCGCCCGAGTCGATTATGCGCCGCATCGCGGTGACCATCGACGACAGCGGCGCCATCATGTAACGCACGAACAACAGCACGAGCACAGCCGCGACGACCAGCGATACCGCCAGGATCGTTATTGTGCTGCGGGTAATCATCTCGACGTCGCCGAAGAACGTGGAACGCGCCTCGGTGATCAACACGTACCAGGCGAATGGCCCGAAGGCGAAGCCGGACGCGACACGGTCGACACCCGCTATCGTCAGCGCCTGGAAGCCCCGCGCCCCGGTCTTGAAATACTCCCCGAAGTTTTTTGTATCCTCGGGACCTGGTTCTATAGCGGCGGTCCTCGAGGCTATCGTCCCGTCGGCGCGCAACGCAAGGATTATCTCGGTGTCGCTCCGTACCAGCGATCGCGCAAATGACTCGACGCCGGCCTGCGCCGCGGCGACCATGTCCGGCCTGTCGGCCACGTTGTTCTCGACGAGGAGGTTCCACTGGCTCTCCGCGTACTTCTCCAGCTCGGATGCCTTGAAGTCGAGGAACTCGGTCGCGACGCGCGTCACCGCCCTCGTCGCGACTATCTGGCTGGACATGCCGGCGAGCACGACAGCCACGAGGAGGATGGGCAGAACGACCAGTACAAGCTTGAGGCGTATACTCACGTTTCAACTATACACGAATTGACTGTGTTTTCAAGACATAAGGTATCGATACTATAGTTCAAGTTCGATCGTGTACTCGGTACCGTATTCCCTGTCTATGCGTATCGATCCGCCGATTTGGCGTACGAGCACATTCACCAATTGCAGCCCGAATCCCGTGGAATGTTCGAAGTCGATGGTTTCCGGCAAGCCCGCGCCGTCGTCGCCATAGACGAACCGTAGATTGGAACCCTCGACGGTGGCGAAAACGTGGATGAGTCCCCTCTCGGCTCCCCCGAACGCGTATTTCATCGAGTTTGCGACGAATTCGTTCATTATGATCCCGATGTTCGAGAGTATCTTCGCGCTCAACGTGAAATCATCCACCCGGATGTCCGTCCCCACCGGCACGGCAATGGGGAAGGCCCCAACCATCTCGTCGATGAGCGTCGGCAGGTATTCCTTGACGCTCATCTCGCCGTAATTCTCGGAACGGTACAGCTTGTCGTAGAGCACCATCATGCTTTGCAGCCGTTGGGCCGCGTCGTCGAGCACGGCTTTCACCGCCGGATCGATCTGGGCGTTCGCCTGCAGCGAGAGGAGGCTGTTTATCGTCCCGATATTGTTCTTGATGCGGTGGTGGGTTTCCTTGAGCAGCAATTCCTTCTCGTCGAGAAGCGCCCCTATTTTGGTTTCAGTTTCCTTCATATCCTCGACGACGCTGAGCAGCGCCATCCGCGATCGCTCGGCATCCGCGAGAAGGCGCCGCGATTCGGTCTCGGCCTCACGCAGTTTCTGCTCGGCATGCTGCCGCTCCGTGACGTCCTGGACCATGCCTACAGATCGGGTGATGATGCCGTTGTCATCCCGCGTATGGATGCACTTCTCGTGGACGTAGCGGACGGCGCCGTCATCCTTGCGGACGATCCGGTGCTCCAGCTCATACCCGTCTTTGCCTTCAAGGAGCGAGCCGGAATACTCCGCATCGAGGATATCGCGGTCATCCGGGTGCACCCTGCCGAGGAACGCGTCGTATGTAGCCGGAAACTCCTGGGGTTTCAATCCGAAAATCCGGTACACTTCATCCGTCCAGGTCAATTGCCCGTTCTGGACGTCGAGTTCCCAGGTTCCTATCCGGGCTATCTCCTGTGACTTGGACAGAAGGATCTCGTTTCTTGAAAGCATGCCGGCGGTCTGGCGAAGCTCCTCTTCGCTTTTCCGCAGGGCGATGACCGTATGTTCACGTTGGACCCGTTTCGACAGGAGCAAGCCGAGCACCAAGGAGGCCAAAGGGAAGAGCGCGAGTCCCGGGAGGCTTATCGCCGATAGCACCGTGCCTCTGACCGCGGAAGGCATTGTGAGCATCAACGCCAGCATCACCAGATGGGAAAGAACTCCGAACAGGTAGAACTCGTACCAGCGCGTCGTCTCCATAGGATGCTTGCGCGCGTGCCGCCAGAGTATCCCGAGGGACCCGGACGCGACTATTACGATGATACCGGTAAGCGCCCCGCCTCCTCCCTGGAGCAGGCGGTACGCGGCAGTCACAGCCATCGCGATGACCGTCGGGAAGGAACCGAAGAACAAACCGGAGATGCCGAGCAGGACCGAGCGGGTATCGAACACCACCCCGGGTACGACAGTCATTGGGGTGGACATGACCCCTATGCCAATGGCGCCGATGACAAGGCCGAGCGTCAGCCTGTGGAGAAGGATCAAACCCTTCCTGAAGCGTAGCCCCATGGTATCGAACACCACGACGAGCGCGAGCAGCATAGCCACGTTATGCGTCAGATCGATGAGCATGGCCTCATCCATTGGGTTTCTCCGCGGCGCTTCGGTATCTCGGAGCCTTTCCCCCCTCGATAAGCAGAGCGTTCACCTCGCGTTTAAGCTCCAGGATGCGGTCTTCCCTGTCGAGGATGGCGTCGTACCATCGCTGCAGTTCGTGCAACTGCTCCTCGATCTTCCGTTCCGCTTCCTTGCGCTCAGTGATGTCGTGGATCACCCCCGTTACGATATGGGGCATGCCTTCGGCATCCGTCTGCAGCTCGGCGACCGACCAGATGATCCTGGGTTCATCCGAGCCATGCGGAATGATAGCGAAATCGAGGTTGTACTCCTTGCCTTCCTGGATAAGGTCGACGAGCGCCTGATGGACGCGTTCCCTTTCCGGTATGCATCGTTCTACTTCCTCCGTCGTGAAATTTGTCATGTTCGGATCGAAACCGTAAATTCTCCGAGCCTCGTCCGATCCCCAGAATTGTGTTGTCCGGATGTTGTATTCCCAATTGCCGACATGGCCGACCCTTTGCGCCATACGGTATCGTTCTTCCGAGAGCCGGAGGGCCACCTCGTTCTCGAGGAGATCCTGCTGGATCTGTATGAGTTCCTCGTTGGAAACCTGCATCTCCTCGTAGGCTGCCTCGATGTCCATCCTCTGCGACTGGATGCGCTTGTGCGCATCGAACAGCTTGAACGCCATCCTGACAGAGGCGACGAGCACCATCTCGCCCGAGTTCTTGACTATGTAGCCGTATGAGGTGATGCCTTCGGTCCTTTCCACAACCTCGCGTTCGATATGGGAAGAAAGGAACACAAGCGGGACATCGAGGGTCTCGAGTATCCGGGCGGCGGCCTCGGTGCCGTCGATCCCGTCCCCAAGGTTGATGTCCATCAGAATCAAGTCGATGTCGGTCCCTGTCTCCGCAAGGCTGATGGCTTTTTCACCGCTCGGGGCGGTGATGACGGCATATCCATGGTTTTCCAATGTTTTCTTTTGCGCGAGCGCGATAACCGCCTCGTCCTCAACGAGAAGTATGCGTTTCTTGTATTCAATGCCCATGCGCACTCCCCCGACTAGTATTGCGCGCACGGGAAGCAGTGTCCAGACTTTCCCGACAAGGTCAATAAGGAATCCTAGCGGAGCGCCCGGGAAGAGTTTAGCACCGCGAGCAGCGACACGCCGACGTCAGCTATCACGGCCTCCCACATCGCCGCGAGGCCGAACGCGCCGAGTCCGATTACCAGCAACTTTACGCCGAGCGCGAAGACTATGTTCTGCGTGACTATCCGTCTCGTCCGCCTGGCCCTCTCGACGGCCTCGGCGACGCGGGACATTTCGCCTCCCATCAGCACAACGTCGGCGCTCTCGACCGCCGCGTCGGAGCCGCCGCCCATCGCGATGCCCGCGTCGGCCCGCGCCAGCACCGGCGCGTCGTTGACGCCGTCGCCCACGAATATCACGGAACCCTTGCCCCGTTCCTGGCCGAGGATATCCTCGAGCGCCGAAAGCTTGCCGTCGGGGAGCAGTCCGTGGCGCACCTCGGCTATGCCCGCCTCGCCTGCGGCACGGGTCGCGGCCGCTGCGGAGTCGCCTGTCAGCATCACGAACCTGCGGATCCCGAGCGCGCGCAGCCTGCCGAGCGCTGCCGTGCTGTCGGCCTTAAGCGAATCGCCGACGTCTATCCTTCCGGCGTACCTGCCGGCTATCGCGACGTGTATCTCCGTGCCCTGGGCCGGCATGCAATCGTGGGGTATTCCCTTCAGGTGCAGGAGGCTGTCCCCGCCCGCCAACACTTCCTCGCCGTCGATGCACGCGACGGTGCCGTGGCCGGGCAGCTCGGCGTAGGAACCCTCGTCGCTGGCGGGTCGCGGCTTGCCGGTCGATTCCCATGCCTGGCGTATCGCGACGGCGAGCGGATGGTTGGAGTGCGTGCCGGCCGCCACCGCGCCGCCGAGCAGCTCTTCGTCGTCGAATCCCTCCCGTGGCGAAAGTTCGCGGACAGTGAAGCTCGCGTCGGTGAGCGTACCCGTCTTGTCGAACACCACGGTCTTCGCGTCGGCGAGCGCGTCGAGGATGGAGGCGCCTTTGATCAGGATGCCCCGCTTCGCCGCTCCGCCGAGCCCGCCAAGGTATCCCAGCGGCACACTGAGCACGAACGCGCAGGGGCACGATATCACGAGCATGACGAGGGCGCGGTAGGCCCAGACACGAAATGCCTGGCCGGGCACGAAAATCGGCGGCACGAGCGCTATCAGCAAGGCCGCGAATACGACCGCCGGAGTGTACCAGCGCGCGAAGCGCGTTATGAACAGCTCGGTCTTCGCCTTCGCCTTGGACGCGTTCTCCACAAGGTCGATTATCCTGGCCGCCGACGATTCCGAAGCCGCGCGCTCTGCGCGTATGGTCAATGCTCCGTCGAGGGCGACGAAGCCCGACAGCGCTTCGGCGCCCGCCAGTGCCTGCCTGGGAGCGCTTTCGCCTGTCATCGACGCGGTATCGAAGGATCCCGAACCCTCCACGACGATACCGTCGACGGGAATCCGTTCCCCGGGGCGCACCAGGACCAGGTCACCGGGCAGTACCTCTTCCGGCCGGCATTCAACCCATACTCCGTCCCTGCGCACCCGCGCCTTGTCCGGACGCAGGGCGAGAAGCGCGCGTATCGAGCGCCTGCTACTGTTCGCGGCGCCCTCCTGCAGTATTTCTCCTACCTTGTAGAAGATCATTACACCGATCGCCTCTTCCATCGCGCCGATAGCGAAGGCCCCGAGCGATGCCACCGACATAAGGAAGAGTTCATCGAACACGTTGCCGCCTGCGATGTTCTTCGCGGCGGAGAGGAGCACATCGTGCCCGGCCAGCAGATAGGCCGCCGCGAAGACTACGATGGCTGTTAGCGGCAGCCAGGCGGCGGCGCCTGCCGCCCTCCCAGCCGCCTGCACCAGGTACCCCCCGACCGCGACCCCCGCGGCCGCCGCCAAGGTCGCCAATTCCCTCTTCGACGAGGCGGAAAATTGAATGGCCATCTAGAGATCCCTCCTCTCGGACAGGTGGTTCGAAGCGAGCTCCACGATCCCGCGGACGTGTTCGTCGTCGAGCGCGTAGAACATCGATTTGCCTTCCCTTCGCGCGCGGACTAGCCTGGCTCCCCGGAGGACGGCGAGCTGGTGGCTGACAGCCGACTGGCTCATGTCCAATACCATGGCCAGGTCGCAGACGCACAGCTCCACCGCGCCGAGCGCCGTCAGGATCCTGAGCCTCGACGGGTCGCCGAATACCTTGAACAATTCCGCGAGGCTCAGGAGCCTGGCGACCGGCACTTCGGCCTCCCTGGCCGCCTCTACCTGTTCTTCGTGGACCGTGGCGCATAGGCAGCGGTCGCTTTCACCCGCGTTATCCATTAGCATCTCCCTGATATTTGA
>CAZKJA010000080.1:0-12016 GCA_964552925.1 uncultured Treponemataceae bacterium | reverse complement strand
CCAATCGCAGGTCGAGTACCTTATTGCGCATCATCTTAGTTACGGGCAGCGATTATCGTATAGATCGCCCCGAAGGACAGACCGAGGGCGATGCCCGTTGCCAGCAGGGCGAAGCCGATTCCGAGGACGAACCGATCCTCGACCCCCGACATGATCAATGCAAGACCTGAGACCATCGCTATTGGATAGGTTACCCGGAATACTATGTACGACGCGTCTTTGGAGTACCGCTCTATCCTTTCGTCAGTGATGACTTCACCCCTCTTCCTGGCCAGGACGGCGCTCAGCGGAATCAAGCCGATACCCGCGACAAGGGGTATCGCAAGGTAGATGTACCAGGGCGTGTCTGGAAGTGCGAGCTGGATGATGAAAGATAAGGTTACGACTATAGCCATCGCTGCGATGGTTAGATAATTGCTGGTCATATGTGCCTCCGCCAAGAATGTACAATCAGTTTTACAAAATGTCAAATAGATTTTACACATCTGGTATCACAAACCGTTTCTTAGTTCCTCGAACCTTGTGTCTAATGTCATCTATCACGACCAGAAGTATCGATTTAGCTCAATATGTACAACCGGTAGTATGGTTTTTTGAAAAGCACAAGGTTCGAGGAACTAATGATACTATTTGATCAAAGATAATTAGTGACCATCGGTCGGAAATCCCGCCTACGCCCTTTTATCACGCATCAGCCGGCCGACGTTCCTGTGCGAGAACACCTCGTCGAGCACCAGGACGGCGGCGCCTATCATGCCGCCGGTTTCGGTGAGGGATGACTTCTTGACGACCAGGTCGGAGGTCGCGAGCGGAGTCGAGCGCCGGTATATCGATTCGCGGATAGACGCGAGGAAGCGCTCGCCCATGCGCGTCAGCCCGCCGGAAATTACTATGAGCGAGGGGTTGAAGAAGTTGACAAGCTTGGCGAGCACGTCGCCGATGTAGGTGCCCGAGAGGATTATAAGCCTGATGCACTCCTCGTCTCCCGAGGCGGCTCCATGGGCCAGGAGGCTGGGCGTGATGACCGAGCCGCGCGCCAGCTCTTCGGCCAGGAACGGGCTCTTCCCCGACTTCGCGACGGCTTCGGCCCGGACTGCGAGCGCGCGGCCACCCGCTATGGCCTCAAGGCATCCGACATTGCCGCACCGGCATACAGTCGTGTCCCCGTCGAGCCCGATATGGCCGATATCGCCGGCGGCGCCCTTCGCCCCCCGGTACAGTTCCCCGTCCATAACGATGCCGGCGCCGATCCCCGTCCCCGCCTTGACGAGAATGAAGCTGCCGTGTCGGTAGCCTTGCTCGGAGGCCATTCCCTTGTCGCGCTCGGCGAGGGTCATCACGTTGACGTCGTTGTCGACGAAGACCGGGCAGGTGAATTCCTGCGAAAGGTACGACGCGACGGGGAAGCGGTCCCAGCCGGGCATGACCGGCGGATTTACTGGGACGCCGTTCGCGTAGTCGACGGGACTGGGGAGCCCGACGCCGAGGCCGAAGAGGGCGCTCGGGCCGAGTCCCGCCCGGTTCTCGAGCTCCCTCGCCGAGGCTATCACCTGCGCGAGCACCTTTTCCGGGTTGTCCCTGACGAGGTCGATTGGGCTCTCAACCGAATCGATTATCTCGGCCTCGAGGTCGCATAGCGCTACGTGCATCCGGGTCTGCCCGATCATCACGCCGACCACGTACCCCGCCGATTCCGCCACCTTGAGCTTGCGCCGTTTGCCCCGGTCGGGAATCTCCTCGCGGAGCAGGCCCACGGACTGAAGCCTGTCCAGGTACGCGGATACCGTGGATTTGGCCAGACCCGTCCTGCGGACTATTTCGGTGGCCAGGAGCGGGCCGTTGTCCCTTACTATCTTGAATATCCGGCCAGCCGTAGTGGAGATGTTCTGTTGGTCGTCTTCCGGCCTGTCATTCATAGGATGTGCCTTTTCGCATGCTGCAAGTACGCGCGGCATTCTACCCGCGCTGGCGCTCCCGCGTCGAGTGGTGCCCAAGCTTGGGACAAATGTACACGCCAAGTATTGGCGTGCTTGGTTCATCTGTCAACATATAAAAGGATGCATGTAGGCATAAAAAGTTCGAAAAGCGAACAAAATGATTTGACAGCCGATAGAAACAGATTTATCGTAAGACGACGCACAGGGAGGCTCTATGTCGCGACCGATAACACTGGTATCAGGACAGTGGGCTGATCTGCCCTTCCAGGAGTTCTGCGCGAAAGCCTCGGCATTCGGTTACGACGGCGCGGAGATCGCCGGCTGGGGCGACCATATGGACATGCGCGCCGCCGCCTCGGACCCGGCTTACGTTGACGGCCGAAAGGCGATACTCGCGCGCCACGGGCTCCAGGTCTGGGCGCTCTCCGCCCATCTCGCCGGCCAGTGCGTCGGCGACCCCTGGGATCCGCGGCTCGACAACTTCGTGCCGCCCGCGGTCAAGGGCAAGCCCGACGCAATAGTCGCCTGGGCAGTCGACGAGATGAAGGCCGCCGCCAGGGCCGCCAGGAACATGGGCTGTTCCGTTGTCACCTGCTTCATGGGGTCTCCCGTGTGGCGCTATTGGTATTCCTTCCCACAGACCCCCGAATCGATGGTCGACGAGGCCTTCGACGAGATAGTACGACGCTGGAGCCCGATATTCGACGAGTTCGACAAGCAAGGGGTCCGATTCGCCCTCGAGGTGCACCCGACGGAGATAGCCTTCGACTACTGGAGCGCCAAACGCCTTCTCGACGCCTTCGGCAGGCGCCCGACCCTCGGTTTCAACTTCGATCCGTCGCACCTGCAGTGGCAGGGCGTCGACCCCGCGCTGTTCGTCCGCGACTTCGGAGACCGTATCTACCATGTACACATGAAGGACGTCCGGGTGCGCCACGATGGCCGCGCCGGTATCCTGGGCTCGCATCTTCCGTTCGGAGACCTGCGCCGCGGTTGGGATTTCGTTTCGCTCGGGCACGGCGACGTCGACTTCGACGCGATCGTTCGCGAGCTTAACGCGATCGGCTACGCCGGGCCGCTGTCGGTCGAGTGGGAAGACGCCGGCATGGACCGCGAGGCGGGCGCCCGCGAGTCTCTCGAGTACGCGCGGCGGATGGACTTCCAGCCTTCGCGCGTGGCCTTCGACGCGGCTATGAACAAGTGAAGGAAGCAATGGCCGAAAACATCATACGTATCGAGAACGTCAACAAGGATTTCGGCGGCGTGCCGGTGCTCAAGGACATCAACCTGGATATCGCCGCCGGCGAGGTACTTGGCATAATTGGCGAGAACGGCGCCGGCAAGAGCACTCTTATGAAGATTCTCGGCGGCATCTACCTCGCTTCGTCCGGCACTATAAAGATCGGCGGCAGGAAGGCGAAGATCGCCTCGCCGATAGACGCGCGCGCGCTGGGGATAAGCCTCGTGCCGCAAGAGTTCAACCTTATAACCCACCTTCCCGTGTACAACAACGTGTTCCTCGGCGCCGAACTGCGGAAGAAGACCGGCGCCCTTGACAAGGTCGCGATGAAGGAGCGAACGCGCGCGCTCCTGGCGCAGCTTAACGTCGACATCGATCCGGAAGCGCGCATCGAAGGCCTGAGCGCGGCCGGCAAGCAGATGGTCGAGATATGCAAGGCCCTGGCCTTCGAGGCGAACGTCCTTATAATGGACGAGCCGACGACAATGCTCACAAAGTACGAGATCGAGATACTTTTCAACCTGGTCCGGGCGCTCAGGGCCAAGGGAATGACTATCATATACATCTCGCACAAGCTCAAAGAGGTAAAGGCGCTGTGCGAACGGGTTGTGATCCTGCGCGACGGCGCTATAGTCCACGACGGTCCGGTCGCCGACATAACGACTATGGAGATGGCCCAGAAGATGGTAGGCAGGGAACTCGGGTCGATATTCCCGCCCAAGGCCGAGCCCAAGGACGCCGTCGTGTTCGAGGTCCGCGGGGTCAGCGTGCCCGGCGTGCTGTCCGACATCTCGTTCAGCCTGCGCGAGGGCGAGATACTCGGCCTCGCGGGGCTGGTCGGAGCCGGGCGCACCGAGGTCGCGGAAACGGTGCTTGGCCTCCGCAAGAAGAGCGCCGGGGAATTCCTGCGCGACGGCAAGCCGGTGTTGCTCTCCGAGCCTGCCGACGCCGTGAACGCCGGTATCTCATACCTGTCCGAGGACAGGCAGGGAACCGGCATACTGACTGCCTTCAGCGTACTGCGCAACGTGACGCTCGTATCCCTGGGCTCGTACTGCAGCAGGATACTCAAGCTCATAGACTCCAGGCGCGAACGGGAGAAGGTCAACGGCTACGTGAGCTCGTTCAGCATCAAGACCGACAACCTGGAGAAGCGCCTCGAGAACCTCTCCGGCGGCAACCAGCAGAAGGTATCGCTGGCCAAGTCGATTGATACGAACCCGAGGGTACTCATCGTCGACGAACCGACGCGCGGCGTCGACGTGTCGGCCAAGCACGAGATATACGTTTTCCTCAACAAGCTCGTGGGCACGGGCATCTCCTGCCTCTTCATCTCCTCGGAGCTCGAAGAGATCATCGGCATGTGCAACCGCGTCGCGGTGATGCGCGACGGGAAGATCGTCGGCCTGCTCGAAGGCGCCGACATCAACGAAGAAAATATCATGTACCACGCGACCGGCGTGCATGAGGAGGCCGCATCGTGAGCAAAGCAAAGGACGCCGGAACGGTACGCAAGACCATCGACCTCGAGAAATACGGGTCGCTTATAGCGCTCGGCTTTCTCCTGGTGCTGGCATCGATCATCGGCCGGCCGTATTTCCTGCAGATAGAGAACCTTATCAACGTGATGAGGCAAGCGTCATACACGGGCATCATCGCGCTTGGCATGACCTTCGTAATCATATCCGGCGGCATTGACCTCTCCGTGGGCTCGATTGCGGTGTTCGCCGCATCCTGCGGCATGCTTATGATGAACTACCTCATGGGAGCGAGCAGCGGAAACGAGACGATAGCGATCGCCGGCGGCATAAGCGTCATGGTGATAATGGGCCTCGTAGGCGGCGCGATCAACGGCCTCTTGATCACTCTCGGCAAGATAGTCCCGTTCATCGTCACCCTTGGTACGATGTCGATTTTCCGCTACCTGAGCCTCCAGCTCGCCAACGCCGGCGAATTCGCCTCCCAGAGCCAGCGCTACGGCGAATTCGGCATGGCCAAGCTGTTCGCGGTTACCACGAAACTTGGCGCTTTTTCCCTGCCGATACCCGTAGCGACACTTTTCATCTCCGCCATTGTGCTGTCGTTCGTGCTCAACAACACGCGGTACGGGCGCTACCTGTGCGCGGTAGGCTCGAATGCGAGGGTTGCCCAGTACTCGGCGGTCAGGGTAGGGCGCGTGCGCTTCTGGGCATACGCGATAAACGGCGTCGTGATAGGCATCTCGGCGGCCCTGCTCGCCGCGCGCTTCAACACGGTGTCGACGCCAAATTTCGGGCTCGGCTTCGAGCTCGACGCTATCGCGGCCGTCATCATCGGCGGCACGGCGATGGCCGGCGGGCGCGGCTCGATATGGGGAACCGTTGTCGGTGTCTTCATGCTCCAGATAATCCAGAACATGTTGAACATGGCGGGCCTTTCACCGTACCTGCAGGGCGTGGTGAAAGGCGTGGTCATCATAGCCTCGGTGTATATCCAGAGGCAGAGGCAATCATAGGAGGTTCCACTGCGCAGGGCCCGCGGGCGGGGTCTCCGGCGCGCTCGATTTCGTGAATACACCCTCGTTGAGGGCCGGCCGTAAAGGAAAACCACAACGGTACACCTATAGGCCAAAGTTGTTTTGAACAGTGCACACAGGAGGCACGCGATGAAGAAACTGGTAATGGTTCTCCTCATTATGACGATTCTGGCCGGTTCGGTGTTCGCCCAGAAAGTCTACACGGTCGGCGTATCGATGCCGAGCGCCACCCACGGCTGGATGGGCAACGCCAACTGGTGGGCCCAGCGCGCGAAGAAGGATTGGGAAGCCCGCGACAAGGCGGTCAAGGTCGAGCTCAAGTTCTCCGGCACCGTGAACCAACAGGTATCCGATATCGAAGACCTTCTCGTCAAGAAAGTCGACGCCCTGGTCGTATTCCCCCACGACACCTCGGTGACCTCGATAGTCGAGAAAGCCTACACCTCCGGCGTATACGTGGTAGTCCTCGACCGCGGCGTGTCCAAGGAAGGCATCTACGACATCTACATCACGAATGACGACGAAGCCTATACCCGCAACGGCATGGAATGGCTCGCCAAGCAGATGGGTTACAAGGGCAACCTTCTCCTGATCACCGGCGCGCCCAGCCCGATCGACACGATCCGCACCGGCACCATCAAGGAAGTCGTCAAGAAGTATCCGAACATCAAGCTCCTCGATGTGCAGCCCGGCGACTGGAACAAGCAGAAGTCCCTGTCCGTGATGGAAAACTTCCTTCAGAAGTACAAGCAGATCGACGCCGTCTACACGGCCGACGACGACATGATGCTCGGCGCCATGCAGGCGTACAAGGAATCCGGCCGCAAGGACATAAAGCACTTCCTCGGCGGCGGCTGCCTCAAGAGCGTGATCAAGGAGATCATGGACGACTCGAATCCGCTCGTCAAAGCGGACGTCACCTACTCCCCGTCGGTCATCGCGACCTCCATCTCCTACGGCGTGATCGGCGTCAAGGGCGACAAGCTCAACCCGTACGTCTACCAGGTCCGCGCGCTCCCCAGGCGCGTCATCCTTCCGTCGGAACTCGTGACCAAGGCGAACGCCAAGGATTTCTACGTTCCAGAAGCTCCGTTCTGATCGAAATTGTTATAAAAATATCATAACGTAGGTCCTTCCGAGGCGCTTGCGCCTTGGAAGGATCGTATATCCACGACGACGGCAGGGGAGAGCATATGAGCGTGAAGATAGGTATCGTCGGGGCAGGCGGCATGGCGAAGTACCATGTACCCGGTTTCAGGAGCGGAGGCGCTGAAGTCGTGGCCCTCGCGGATCCGAGCGCGGGCGCCCGTGATAAGACCGCCGGCGCGCACGGTGTCAAGCTCACCTACTCCAGCCTGGATGAAATGCTTTCTCGTCACCCCGAGCTGGATGCCGTCTCCATCATCACGCCGAACAAGTTCCACGCTCCGCTTGCCATCCAGGCGCTGAAAGCCGGCAAGCACGTATTCTGCGAGAAACCGCCGGCCCTGAACGCGGCGGATGCCAAGGCGATGGCGGATGCCGCTGCCAAGGCGGGCAAGCGCCTGCAGTTCAACTTCAACAACCGCGCCCGGACCGAGAGCCAGGCGATAATGGAATATATCCGCGACGGCTCGGTGGGCAGGATCAACTCAATCCAGACCGTATGGGCGCGGCGCTACGGCATCCCCGGGTTCGGCGGCTGGTTTACCGACAAGTCGATGTCCGGGGGCGGACCGGTGATAGACCTCCTCCACATGCTCGACCTCGGTTTGTACTTCATGGGCTATCCCGAGCCCGAATACGTGATCGCGCAGACCTTCAACGACTTCATGGGGAATCCAGCTTTCAAGGGGCCGTGGAGGATTCCGGACGTGGAAGGCGGCGCCACCGACGTCGAGACGGCGTGCCATGGCTTCATCCGCTTCAAGACGGGCCAGGTACTGTTCCTGCGGAGTTCATGGGCCGAGATGACGGCGCGAGAAACCGTTTCGGTGGATTTCCAGGGAACCAAGGCGGGAGGGCGGGTTCTGCGCATGTTCCGGGACGAAGGAATCGACGCGACCAGCGAGGATTCCTGCGAATTGTACACGCTCGAACACGGGCGCCACGTGAACCGCGTACTCGAGACCCAGAGCGACGAATCGATGGGCAGGCTGGCTTCCACCCGGAATTTCATCCTCGCGCTGGAAGGCAAGGAAGAGCCTCTCAACGTTCCGTCGCAGGCGGTCGGGCTCATGCGTATCGTCGACGCGGTGTACGCCTCGGCCGCGCAGGGAAAACCTATACAACTGGATTGACGCCAGTAAAAGCAAATTAAGTTACGAATGAAATATAATATTGACAATATGTAAGTAATAATCGATGATATAGGCCATGGATGCGGTTGTCTTCGATATCCAACGCTTCTCGACCCATGACGGGGAAGGCATCCGGAGCATAGTGTTCTTCAAAGGGTGCCCTCTCAGATGCGCCTGGTGCGAGAACCCCGAAAGCCAGCTGGAATCCCCCGAACTTCTATTCGACCCCAAGCATTGCATAGACTGCGGCGCGTGCCTGCGGCCAGAGGCGGGCGGCTTGATGCATCGCGGGAGTACAGGCCGGATCGCGCCTACGCGCATCGCAACGACCGATGCCTCCGCGCTGGACAGGCTGGCCGGGTTGTGCCCCTCGCTCGCGATACGGATCGCCGGCCGCGCGATGTCGTCGGGGGAGATTATTGACGAGGTGATGAAGGACGAGGCCTTCTTCCGGAAGTCCGGCGGCGGCGTGACCTTTTCCGGAGGCGAACCGTTGCTCCATGCGGGAATTGTGCTCGAACTCGTACGCGGGCTGTCAGGCCGAGGGGTGGATTGCGCCGTGGAGACGTGCCTCGCGGTCGGCGGCGAGGCGCTCGATGCCCTGCTCGGCCAGGGCCTGACCTGGCTCGTCGACCTCAAGCACACCGACGCGAAGGCTTTCCGGGAGGGCACCGGCGGAGAATTGTCACCCGCGCTAGCCAATCTGGAGACCCTGTCGCGAAGCGGCGCCAGGATTGTGCTCCGGGTACCGGTGATACCCGGGTTCAACGACGACGATCGCTCGATGCGTTCGATCATCGAGTACGCCGCCGCGTTGCCGTGGCATCCCACGCGCCCGCGCAGAATGGACCTGCTCCCTTACCACGACCTCGCCGCGGGCAAGTACGCGGCGCTCGGAAGGCGCTACCCCTACCAACGGGGTCTTTCCATAGCCCCGGCGTTCCTGCGCCGGCACGCCGAGGCGGGAGCCGCGCTCGGCCTCGAAATATCAATCGGAGGATGATATGAACGAACGGCTGGCAATCATAAAGCAGCGCGTGCTCGGCGCCACGCCGAGCCTGTGCCTGGAACGGGCGCGCATCTGGACGCGGATCCACAGGGAACACGCCGAACTGCCCATAGCCAGGCGCCGCGCGCTCGCCCTCCGCTCGACGCTGCAGGAGATGACTATACGTATCGACGAGGGGGAACTCGTCGTCGGTAACCATGCGGGCAGGCTCCGGGCGGCGCCTATCTTCCCTGAATATGCCGTCAACTGGATACTAAAGGAAATCGACGCGATAGACCGGCGGCAGGCGGAATCGTACCTGATCGACGAGGCCGGGAAGGCCGAGCTCAAGGATATCTGCCTGTGGTGGAAGGGACGGACTCTGCAGGACAGGTCGATGGCCTTGCTCGACCCGGAACTCGCCGAAATCCACGAGACGGGCATAGTCCGCGCCGAAGGCAACATGACCTCCGGCGACGGGCATATCGCCATCAACCACGCAAAACTCCTCGAGATAGGCATAGGAGGGTACGCACGGCTCGTCGCGGAGGCTGACGCGTCCCTCGATACCGCGACCTGGGAAGGCCTCCGCAAGCATCAGCTGTATCTGGCTATGGCCGACAGCCTCGCGGGCTTCTCGGCCTTCGCGCGCCGCTTCGAAGCCCTGGCCCTGTCGATGGCCGACGCTCTGGCATCCGCCGGCGCGCCTTCAGCGGCGACCGCGGCGGGCGACGTGCGCAGGCGCGCGGAACTGCTTGAGATAGCGCGTACCTGCGGCGCGATCGCGGAAGCTCCCCCGGCTGGCTTCAGGGAGGCGCTCCAGCTCGCGTACTTCTCCCAGCTAGTGCTCCAGATAGAGTCGAACGGCCACTCGCTCTCGCTCGGGCGCATGGACCAGTACCTGTACCGCTTCTATAAACGCGATACGGAGAGCGGCCTCCTTTCCGAGGAGCAAGCCGGCGAGCTCCTCTCCTGTACCTGGCTCAAGCTGCTCGAGATAAAAAAGGTGCGTTCCTGGTCGCATACCCGGTACTCGGCCGGAGGGCCGCTGTACCAGAACGTTACGATCGGGGGAGTCGACCGCGGTGGCCGTGACGGCGTCAACGGGCTTTCTTACCTTATCCTCAAGACCGTAGGCGATATGCGGCTGACCCAGCCGAACCTGAGCGTGCGCTACCACCGCGGCATGGACGAACGCTTTCTCAAAGCCGCTCTCGACGTGATCGCCAAGGGCTTCGGCATGCCCGCCTTTAACAACGACGAAGTGGTGGTACCGGGCATGGTCGAACGCGGCGTTTCGCTCGAGGACGCGCGGGACTACTCGGCCATAGGCTGCATCGAGGTGGCCGTTCCCGGCAAGTGGGGCTACAGGACGACAGGGATGAGCTTCCTCAACCTTATGCGCGTCTTCCTCGCCGCCTTGGACGACGGCCGCGACGCTACCTCGGGCAAGGCTTTCCTCCCCGGCACCGGACGCCTGCCCGACTTCAAGGACTTCGGCGCGCTGATGGACGCGCTCAGGAAGCAGATGCTCTTCTACACCCGCGCGTCGGTCGCCGTCGACACTGCCATCGACACCGCGCTCGAGGAACTCGTGCCGGACGTACTGCTGTCGGCCTTCACCGACGACTGCATCGGCAGGGGCAGGCACCTGAAGGAGGGCGGGGCGGTCTACGACTTCATCTCCGGCCTCCAGGTCGGCCTCGCCAACCTGGGCAACTCGCTGGCGGCGATAAGGAAGCTGGTGTACGAGGACCGCTCGGTATCGGCCGAGGAACTGATGAAGGCGCTGGCCGAGGATTTCACCGGCCCGGGCGGCGAGGCGCTGAGGCTGCGGCTGCTCAACAAGGCGCCGAAATACGGCAACGATGACGAAGCCGCCGACGCCCTCCTCGTCGAGTCCTACGGCTGGTTCATCGACGAGATAGGGAAATACCACAACACGCGCTACGGCCGGGGTCCGGTTGGCTGTGGCTATTACCCGGGCACCTCGAGCATATCGGCGAACGTGCCGTCCGGCTCTGTTGTCAAGGCGAGCCCCGACGGGCGCAAGTCGGGGAGCCCCCTCGCCGAGGGCGCCTCGCCGTCTTCCGGCACCGACGTCAGCGGGCCTACCGCGGTGTTCAAGTCGGTATCGCGCCTTCCCGCCGGCCGCATCTTCGGAGGCGTCCTCCTCAACCAGAAGCTATCGCCGCAGGCGATAGCGGGCGAGGCCGACAGGGCCAGGCTCATCTCGATGATCCGCACCTTCTTCGACGACCTGGCTGGCTGGCACGTGCAGTACAACATAGTCTCACGCATGACGCTGCTCGACGCCAAGGCCCACCCGGAGAAGCACCGGGACCTCGTCGTCCGCGTCGCCGGCTACTCGGCCTACTTCAACGACCTCGCGCCGGAGCAGCAGGACGACATCATCGCGCGCACCGAGCACGACCTGCAAGGAACGCCGTGATGGGCTACCGTGCGGGCATCGATCTAGGCGGCACCAAGCTCGCGGTCGGCATCGTCGATTCCAGCGGCGAAATCCTCGGCGAGTGCGCCAGCCGCGACCATATAGGTTTGCCGGAGGAAGATATCCTCGACCGCGCCGTTCGCAACCTGGATTCGGCACTCGATGGCGCATCGAGCCGACTCGGCCGGAAACTAGGCCGGAAGGATCTGCACGGAGTGGGTATCCTGTTTCCCGGCCATCTACGCTGGCCCGACGGCGTTACGCTGACGTGCTCCAACCTGCCTGGCTTCAAGAGCTTCCCACTCAGGCGGCGCCTCGAGGAGCGCCTTTCCGTCCCTGTGCTCGCCGACAACGACGCGAACGGCCAGACCCTCGGGGAGCACCGCTACGGCGCGGGGATCGGCGTCGACCACATGGTGTTCATGACGGTCAGCACCGGCGTCGGCGGCGGCATAATAATCGACGGCAAGCTGTACCGCGGCATGACGGGCACGGCGGGCGAGTTCGGCCACATGATAGTCGACGCAAGCGGCGGCGGAAAGTGCGCGTGCGGAAACCGCGGCTGCCTGATGGGATCGGCCTCCGGGCTGGCCCTGCCCGAGGCC
>CAZKJA010000079.1:0-12056 GCA_964552925.1 uncultured Treponemataceae bacterium | reverse complement strand
TCGTGCTCATGGCGTTGACTTTGGGGCTATCGAGTTGCTCCGGTCGCGGGCAGGAGTATGCCGGACCAAGGTATGGCGCATCGATTGCAGGCGGGGAGCCAGCCTCGTACACGCTCGCGGTCCACCCGCTCTACAATCCGGCCAAGCTTTTCGAAGCGTACTCCCCGCTAGTAGATTACCTGAATGCCAGGATGGGGGGCGTCCGCTTCGCTCTGGAGGCTTCAAGGGACTATGGCGCCTACGAGGAGAAGTACCTCGCCCGCAAGCCCGACCTCATCCTGCCAAACCCGTGGCAGACATTGCAGGCGATGAAGGCAGGGTACCATGTCATCGCGATGGCGGGTGAGCCTTCCGACTTCAGGGGCATTTTCATAGTACGAGTCGATGGCGGCGTAGAGCGACCGACGGACTTGAAGGGCAAGATCGTGAGCTACCCCGCTCCGACCGCCTTGGCCGCATGCATAATGCCGCAATGGTTTCTTCACCAGAACGGTATCGATGTCAACCGCGAGATAGAGAATCGATACGTCGGGTCGCAGGAATCGTCCATAATGAACGCGTACCTCGGGCTTTCCGCGGCAGGAGCTACATGGCCTCCGCCTTGGCGGGCATTCCAGCATGATCACCCCCAGGAGGCCTCGAGACTCAGGGTAGCATGGGAGACCGAGTCCCTCATCAACAACTCCGTCATGGCGCGCGATGATCTTCCGTCCGTTCTGCAAGTTCGGGTCCAATCCTTGTTGGCGGGCCTGGCGGATACCGACGAAGGAAAGATGATTCTGGCTGGTATGGAAACCGCGTGGTTCATCGCCGCACAGGACAGTGATTATGAGATCGTGCGTGCGTATGTCTCGCGTTTCGAGGAAGAAGTGAGGAATGTTGAATGAGTGGCGTGCTGCAAGAATTCAGGAAGTTCCTCGTAGGCACGCTGCGCCGTCGTCTGGTCCTCGGAATGGCGACAGTCCACGCGATATTGATATCCCTCTTTATCCTGGGATCGATGATTCGCCAACAATCTTTGCTGCAGGGAATCAAACTCGAGGAGGCGGTCGCGCTGTCGCAATCTCTCGCGCTATCTGCCGCGGGATGGCTCGCGTCCGATGACATTTCCGGCTTGCAGGAGTTGGTCGAGGCGCAGCGGCGTTACCCCGAGATGGTTTTTGCCATGCTCACTGACGAAAACGGCCACATAATGGCGAGTACCGACAGGCCCCGTATTGGTTCGTACCTGCTCGACTTGCCCAATGAAATCCGGCAGGTCATCTTCAACGATTCAGTCTCGATCGTGGACGTTGCGGTACCCTCGATGCTCGGCGCCAAGCATGTGGGATGGGCCAGGATAGGCATCGGCCAGCGGCAGGTCACCCAGAGGCTCGCCGAAATTTCCCGCCATGGCTCTTTGTATATGCTTGCGGCCATCGCGTTCGGCTCGCTCGTAGCCTGGCTGATAAGTGTCAGCTTCACCCGCAGGCTTCACGCCGTCCAGGACACGATCGGCCAGGTTCGAAGCGGAGTTTGGTCGGCCCGCTCGACGATAGGAGGAACCGACGAAGCCGCGTCCATCGCGCTTGAGTTCAATGCCTTGCTTGACATGCTCGATGCGCGCGACAAGGAATTGGCAAGAAGCCGGGGCGACCTCCATAAGCGGGAGGAGCTGCTCAGCGAATCCCAACGGATCGGGCAGATAGGAAGTTGGGATTGGGACGCGACAAGCGATACCATCTGGTGGTCAGAGGAATATTACCGCATATTCGATCTGGACCCTGGTGCCCCGATGCCACAATATCTGGAACATCTCGATGCATATACGCCCGAGAGCAAGGAACGGCTCGACGCGGTGGTGAAGCATGCGATGAAGACCGGCGAGCCGTACGAAGTCGACCTTGAGCTCGCGCGGCCGAACGCTTCCACGCGATGGATCGCCGCGAGGGGTGAAGCCAAGCGGGACGACCGGGGTACCATATGGGGTTTGCGCGGGACAGCGCAGAATATCACCGACCGCAAGTTGGCCGAGCAGGAACTCAAGCGGCTGACCCTTCAGAGCGAGATGATATTGAATTCTGCCGGCGAGGGAATTTTCGGGACCGATTCCGATGGAGCCATCCTGTTCATGAACGCGGCAGCACAGTCGATGCTCGGTTTCCGGATGGCCGATATACTGGGCAAGGACAGCCACGCCCTTTTACACCACACCAGGGCTGACGGAAGGCCTTATCCGCCCGGAGAGTGCGCGTTGCACGCTTCGCTCAAGAGCGGGACGATGTTGCGCAGGGGAGATGAGGTATTCTGGACCGCGGATGGCAGGATGATTCCCGTAGAGTATACCAGCGCCCCGCTTCTGGATGGCGGGAGCACGATCGGAGCGGTCACGGTATTCCAGGACACCGCAGAGCGCAAGATCGCGGAGAAGGAAATCCGCGCGCTCAACGAGAACCTGGAGAAGCGGGTGAAGGAACGTACATCTGATTTACGGAAAAAAAGCGATGAACTGCGGGATAGCCAGGCCGCGCTCATGAACATCGTCGAGGACCTCAATATGAAGGCGGAAGAGCTCGAATCCGCAAACGACAGGCTGCAGGACCTGGATAGACTCAAGTCGCTCTTCATCGCATCGATGAGCCATGAGCTCCGGACACCGCTGAATTCCATAATCGGTTTTTCCAGCATACTTCTGAACGAGTGGGTCGGAGCCTTGACGATGGAACAGAAGGAAGATCTTGCCGCAATCCTGCGGTCCGGCAAGCATCTATTGGCCCTTATCAACGACGTCATCGACGTTTCCAAGATAGAAGCGGGCAAGATGGAATCCATCGAGGAGGAGTTCGATATCTCCGGGACGGCTTCCGAGGCAGCCGAGGCTTTTTCCGAAGAAGCTCGAAGGAAGGATTTGGTTGTCGACGTCAAGGCCATCAGCCTTCAGGTTTTCGGGGACCGTCGTCGGCTCCTTCAATGCCTCTTGAACCTCGTCAGCAACGCCGTACGGTATACCGATAGCGGGAGGATCGAGATACGCATCGAGCTTGTGGATGGGGAAAAGACGCTGGAATGCAGCGTCAGCGACACCGGTATCGGCATCGCTACGGACGATCTGCCGAAGTTGTTCTCTCCATTTGTCCGCATCCAGTTTCCACGGCGGTCTCTGGTTCCGGGCACGGGCCTCGGTCTGTATCTCGTAAAGAAGCTCACCAAAGAAGTTCTGAAAGGCGACGTTGAAGTGCATAGCGAATACGGGAGAGGCAGCCGATTCGCGCTGAAGCTCCCATTGGCCGTATGGCGGAGGCGGATATGAAAAAGGTGCTTGTGATAGAGGACAACCAGGATAACTTGAGGCTGATCTCTTACTCGCTCAAGAGAGCCGGCTATACTCTGGTGACCGCGACGAATGGTGAAGACGGCTTGCGTCTGGCTCACACGGAACAGCTTGCCTTCATACTTATGGATATAAACCTTCCGGGCATGGACGGGCTGGAGACGACCAGACGGATCCGGGATTCCGATATCGATGGAAAAGTGCCGATCATCGCAATCACCTCGTTCGCCATGGTCGGGGATCGCGAGCGGATCCTGGCTGCCGGTTGCAATGGATGCATCGAGAAACCGATAGACCCGCTCGTCATAGTCGACCAGATCCATTCGATAATGGAGAGGTGGGGTAATGAAAATACTGGTTGTTGACGACAGCAAGGACGACCGGCAGGTGCTTCGGTACATGACCGAGCGATACGGCCATACGGCGATCGAAGCCTGGAACGGTGAGGACGCGCTGGAAAAGGTCAAGCGCTTCTCGCCGGACTTGGTCATCTCCGATGTCCTCATGCCTTCGATGGACGGTTTCCAGTTCCTTCGGGCATTGAAGCAGGACGCGCGCCTGAGTTCGATCCCATTCGTCTTCTACTCCTCGTCCTACAAGGAGAACCAGGACATACGGCTGGCGATGTCCCTGGGCGCCGACGCGTATATATTGAAACCAGTGGAACCGGAATTATTATGGGGAAAGATCGAAGCGCTGCTCAATGAACGGGTCAAAAGCGGCCCTGTGATCTCCCCCTTGGCTGATGACGACGCGGAATACCTCAAACAGTACAGCAACGTTATGGCGACGAAGCTCGAGGCGCAGGTCAGGAGGCTGGAACTGACGCTTGAGGAACGGCGACGCGCGGAGATAGCGCTGAGCCTGAGCGAATCGAGGCTGAGGAGTCTCTTCGAGGATTCTCCCATCTCGATTTGGGAGGAGGATTTCTCCGACGTGAAGCGCCGCGTCGATGAGGCGATGGCCAGCGGGGTCAGCGATTGGGCTGTCTTCTTCGGGTCACGCGAACGCGTGGCTGAATTTGTATCGCTTGTACGGGTGATCGACGTCAACCGGGCTACGCTCAGGCTTTTCGAGTACGGGGAAAAGTCCGAGATAATCGGGAGCCTGGAGAGGGTGTCTGACGACAGATTGCTCGGCGCGTTCCGCGACGAAATAGTCGCCCTTGCCTCGGGACAAACCCATTTCGAGTGCGAGACCATGAATATCACTAAAACGGGCAGGCGCATCTTCGTCCAATTGAGGCTGACAATCGTTCCGGGTTTCGAGGAGAGTTGGTCGCGCATACTCGTATCGCACGTGGACATGACCGAGTACCGCAATGCCGAGCGCGCGCTACGCGAGAGTGAAGCCAAATACCGTGGTCTCGTCGAGCAATCGTCCGAGGGAATCATCCTCCTCGATGACGAAGGCGCGCTCAAGGACTGCAACGCATTCTTCGAGCGCCTCGTCGGCGAGGTAAAACGGGGGCTGCTCGGGCGAAAAGCCTTCGAGCCTTGGTTCCGGCGTCTTGTCGGCGAAGTACTGCCGGAGACAAAGTATCTCCGCATAGTGGAGACTTGGAAAGCCGCCCTCCGCGATTACCTCCCGGCATGGCCTGAAGGGCCTTTCGAGACTGTCGTCGAGTCAGCGACGGGCGATCGCATTATAATTGAACTGACGCTTTTCCCGATTTTGATGGGATCGACGTTCATGGTAGGCGGCATCATCCGGGACATCAGCTCACAGAGAAAGGCCGCCGATGCCCTGGGCACCTCTCTCAGGGAAAAAGAGGTGCTCCTCAAGGAAGTTCACCACCGCGTCAAAAACAATCTGCAGATCATATGCAGCCTTATCAACCTGCAAGTAATCGACGCCAACGAGAACGGGAGAGTGGATCATTCACTGAGGGACATGGAATCCCGGGTGCGTTCAATGTCGATTGTGCACGAGATATTGTACGAATCCGATGAGTTTTCCCATATAGATTTCTCGCGCTATATCAGGCAACTAAGCGATTACCTGTTCACTACCTACAATATCGATCCTGGCCGCGTCCGGCTCGAAATTGTCGTGAAGGATATAGTACTCCCGTTGGACAAAGCCATTCCCTGCGGGCTCCTTATCAACGAGCTCCTCGTACACAAGCTATCGCTCGTGGACGAGGACGATCTTTCCAGTACTGTGATGATAGGGATGCATATGAGGGAGGACGGCTTGATTTCGTTGACTGTAAGCGACGACACAGGCGATGATCAAAAACCGTTGCAGGATGATGGTTCCCATCGATCCATCGGACTCATGCTCGTCGATTCGCTCGTGGAACAGCTTGGCGGCGAATGGGTCAAAGGGGAAAACTACGGGGCGAGGATCAGCGTCCTCTTCCCGTCCTAGGCGTCGTCCAGCTTGGCTAGTTCGCTCTCGACAAGCGACAGGCGTTCCTGGAGCGTGTGGATGGTACGCTCGAGGCGCTCGCGCTCCTTGGCGAGGCGGTGCTTGGGGTCGTCGGAAGGCTTCTCGGCCTTTACGAGGGCCTTGACCGTTTCGGGGCTCTTGCCCGCCATGAAGGCTTCTATCGCGGCGCCGCGGGTCTCGGGAGTCCGTATGCCGGAGACCAGCTTCATCGCGTCCCAGCCGAGTTCGGCGGGTATCTGGTACGCATACGCCTTCATCGCGGCGCCGGCGCTCGTCCGGGGCACGCCGATCGCGCGGTCGAGGTAGTCCTCGAAACGGACGAAGTGCTTGCGGCACAGCGCCTCGGCTTCTACGACCAGCCTGCCGAAGTCGAGCATCAAGCGGCCGTTCTCGGGCAGAAGCGCCCGGATTTTCCTTGTCATCTCGACGAACTCGGGCTCGGTCGCGAAGCTGCTCGTGTAGCTGCCCTTCTTCTCGGCTTTTTCGAGCAAGTCGTGGAATATCGACCAGAACTCGTTGGTGTGGGCGCGGGCTCCCGGAATGAAAGCACCCTTCTCGCAGTGCAGGTGGTGGGCGTATTCGTGGATGGCGGTGTACACGAGTTGTCCGTCGTTCTGGAAATTCTTGTTGTGTATAAGGATCTCGTGCGTCAGCGGCTTGTAGAGCCCGTTGACCATCGAGCTTTTCTTGCCGGTGAAAACAACTCTGAAATCAGTCTTGCAGTCCTCTATACCAAGCAGGAGCGCCTTGGTCTGGTCCTGGTTCATCCGGTCCTCCGCGGCGACAATGTACTACAGGTCGCGCGGTCGGCATAGACCTCCGCCCCGAAAAGGTTTAGGATGTCCCTTCCGGTCGAGGGATTCGCGTTCGCGATCTCCTTCATCGATCATTGCGGAAAGGATGTACCGTGCCCAAGAAACCCAACTACTCGTTCGAGAAACGACAGAAAGACCTTGCAAAGAAGAAGAAGAAGGAAGACAAGTTAAAAAAGAGGCAGGAGCGCAAGGCTCTGGGCGAAGAAGGCAACGCCGAAGACCAGGTCGAAGGCGATGAATCAGATTCCGACGATGATGACGACGACGAGAAAGCCGAAACCGGAGAATCGGGCAATCCCGTCTGAGCCATTCCAGCCAAGCGCTATTTCAGAGCGCGTTCCAGTTCCGATGTATTGAATCCGATTATTATTCGGCCGTTTATGTCGGTGACCGGCACGCCCATCTGCCCGGATTTGCGGACCATCTCTTCGGCCCGCCTCTGGTCTGATGCCACGTTGTAGTCGTCAAACCTGACGTTCCGTGCCTTGAGCCAGTCCTTGACCAACCTGCAATACGAGCAACTCGGCGTGGAATATACGGCTATGGCCATCTCTTGCCTCCAAATATATGAAAATCTATATGTAAGATACCAAGAGCTTGATTAAGCGTCAAGCGCCCGTGTTCCCGTACGCGTCGGGAGCAACATGGTGCGGCGTTTCACTATGCAAATCGCTTGCAGGATGATGCTCCCGTTCGCCTTGGGGCCCATCGCCGGGCTCCTGGCATCGGCGGAACCGTCGACTGCGCCCGGTGCTTCAAACCCGTCTTCGCTGGTCGCGACAGCCACGGTGTCGAATGTCGACGGCGCGGAAACTGCTTTGCGTGCCTTTACCGGCGGCCTCGAGCTCAGGCTATGGGCAGTGCAACCGTTTTCCTGGCCTGAGGATGCGCCTGATGGCGATAAGTTCCGCTTGTCTGGCGGTCTTGCCTTCCCGTACGTCCGGGCCGGGATGGCGCGCCCCGCCGGGCTGGCCGCGTTCCTGTGCAGGCCCGCCGCCGCCGGACCTATCCTCCTCTCCGGGACCGGCGCGCCTCTGGAGCTGGAACACCCCAGGGATGCCGCGTGGCGGGGAGCTTCGCTCGGCGAGGATTTCGGTTTACTCTACCTGTCGCCGGCTTCGGAACCGGGGAACTCGGCCTTTGGAGCCTGGGCATCGCCTCGCGGCGGCCGGTTTTCTGTGATCGCGGCGGGAGGCAGGGAGATCGCTCACCTTAATGGAGACGATTGGTACGACCCCCCGGCGCCCGCGGCGGAACGGGTCTGGGCGGCGGCGGCGGCGGAAGCTGGAGGCACGCTCTGGGCTCTCGCCGCCGCCGGCGCTCTCGGAGCCTCGTTTCCGGGCATGGATTCCTTCGCGGCAAGGGCGGAAGGCTGGGTGCGGCTCGGCCCCGTGCGGCTGGAGGCGGAAGCATCTTCGGCCAGCGCTTTCTGGCGCGGGCTCGCCGGGAAGGCCGCGCCGCCGTTCCGGGTGGACGCGGGGTGGAGGTATACGCGACGCGGCGCGGCGCTGGGAGGCGGCTGGCGGGGTGTGCAAACGGCTGTGGGCGAAGGCATCGAGATGACGGCGACAGGATTCCTCGAGGCTGTCGGCTGGCCGGGGAGGGGGAAAATCTCAGGAGCGATCGCCGGTGGCGCGGGAGACGATCCTGTGGCGTTTGAGCTGGAAACATGGTTCTGCCCCCGGATCGCGCCATGGCTCACGCTGTCGACATCGTGGCGGGCCGTTGACGGAGAGGCGGCGCGCTTCGACATCGAGGCGTCATCGCGTTTTGGCGAGCGCGTGGCGATGGCCATGGACGCCGGTGTACGCATGGTGCCCGAGGGCGCCTTGGTCGATTTTTCCATCGAGGGGACGATTCCCCTCCGCTTTGTGTTTCTGAGCCTCGGCGTGGGGAGCGTAGGCTGGATCGAACCCGCTTCGGTGTCGTTCGATACGCTCGAGTACAGGATAAGGTCGCGATTGTCGCTCAGGTGAACCATTCCGGCTTTACCGCATCCTGATTTCACGCTACTCTTGGACTAGTACCCTACACCCTATTGCTACTTCCGGAGCGTGACGATGAACCTGAAAAAAGCCGTTTTTATCGCGGTGGACGTACAGAATGATTTTTGCCCGGGAGGCGCGCTCGCCGTTCCCGAAGGCGACCGAATAGTTCCGCTCGTCAACGAGCTCGCGAGAGCCTTCGATATCTGCGTCGCGACGCAGGATTGGCACCCGGCGGGCCATTCATCGTTCGCGTCGTCGCATCAGGGCGCCAAGCCCTACGATACCGCCCTCGTCGGCAGCAGGGATTCGACGCTCTGGCCCGACCACTGCGTCCAGGGCAGCGTCGGCGCCGCCTTCCACCCCGGCTTGGATCAGCGGCCGTACCGTCTTATAGTCCGCAAGGGCTTCCGGAAATCGCTCGACAGCTACTCGGCTTTCTTCGAGAACGACGGCAAGACTCCCACCGGGCTCGACGGCTACCTCAAGGACATCGAAGCTGCCACCGTGGTGATAGCGGGGCTGGCGCTCGACTATTGCGTCTATTACAGCGCTCTCGACGCATCGCGGCTCGGCTACTCGGTGTACATAATCCGGGACGCCTGCAAGGCTGTGGGTTCCCCGGCCGGCTCCGTCGAAACAGCGCTCGCCGACCTTGCCTCGTGCGATATCGCCGTCATCGACTCGTTGGAGATGTTCCGATGAAAAGCTCGGCGCTGTTCACCGATTTCTACGAGCTGACGATGGCGCAAGGCTACTGGAAGCACGGTCTCGATGCGCCGGCCGTGTTCGACATGTTCTTCCGGCGGCAACCGTTCAAGGGCGGTTTTTCGGTGTTCGCCGGGCTCGAGCCCTTGCTGTCGGTGCTCGAGGGGTTCCGGTGCTCCGGTGACGATCTAGCCTGGCTCGAGACGCAGAAGGTATTCGATCCGGCGTTCCTGCGCTACCTCGAGGACTTCAGGTTCTCGGGCGACATCTTCTCGGTGCCCGAGGGTGAGATAGTTTTCCCCCAGGAACCGTTGCTGCGCATCCACGGAGGCCTGATCGAGGCGCAGATAATAGAAGGCCTCGTCCTCAATACAATAAACTTCCAAAGCCTCATCGCGACGAAAAGCGCGCGGGTCGCCATGGCGACCAAGGGCAAAAACGTCATGGAGTTCGGGCTCAGGCGGGCGCAGGGCTTCGACGGGGCAATGTCCGCCTCGCGCGCGGCCTTCATCGGCGGCGCGGCGAGCACCTCGAACACGCTCGCGGCCAAGGAACTCGGCATACCCGCGATGGGGACGATGGCGCACAGCTGGGTGATGGCATTCCCGACGGAGAAGGCTTCCTTCGAGGCGTACGCCGCGCTCTACCCGGACGCGACGACGTTCCTCATCGATACGTTCGATACGCTCGAATCGGGCCTTCCCAACGCGATAGAGGTTGGAAAGAGGTTGGCTGCCGAAGGCAGGCGTTTCGGGGTCCGGCTCGATTCCGGCGACATCGATTACCTTTCGCGCAAGGTACGGGACCGGCTCGACGCCGCCGGATTGTCTACCGCGTCGATCGTGGTGTCCAACGAGCTCGACGAGGAGATAATCGAGACGCTTGTCGCGGAAGGCGCTCCCGTCGACATGTGGGGCGTCGGCACGCATCTGGTCACGGGAGGCAACGAGGCCTCGTTCTCGGGCGTGTACAAGCTGGCGGCCGTCGAGCGCGACGGCGTGCTCGAGCCCACGATGAAATTCTCCGACAATCCTGACAAGGCGACCAATCCCGGCGTGAAGGAATTATACCGGCTCTACGACGAATCGGGCGCGGCCGTCGCCGACGTCATGATGCTGTCGGGCGAGACTATCGAGCGCGGCCGTCCGCTTACCGTCCATCATCCTTCGCTCGATACGAGGCGCTTCTATTATACGCCGGGGGGAGAGATCAAGTCGCTCCTCGGGAAGGTGATGGAAGGCGGCAGGCGCGTCGGGCGAATGCCCGAGCTGGATGGTATCCGGGCGCACCGTCAGCAGTCGCTCGCTTCCATCGATCATACATTCCTGCGTTTTTTGAACCCGCATATCTACAAGGTTTCCATAAGCGGCGGGCTGCGCGCGATGAAGCTCGATTTCCTGGAACGGTACTGGAGTACGATGCACACGACGAGATAGGATCGTATACCATGTCGGATGGGCGCCGCGCGCAAGAAATGAAATGGAGATGATCTGTGGATATAAAGATTCGTTTGGAAGAGGAAAAAGATTTCAATAAGGTGGAAGAATTGACCAGGGAAGCATTCTGGAATTTATACAGACCGGGATGCGATGAACATTATCTTGTCCATACAATGAGAAAGCATGCTGATTTTATCGATGACCTGGATTGTGTGGCAGAAATCGGTGGGCAAATCGTCGGTAGCATAATGTATACAAAATCGCATATCGAAAACGAAGACAATGAAAGGATTGAAACTGCGACATTCGGTCCTTTGTGCGTCCATCCCAAATTCCAGCGAATGGGTATCGGGACAAAACTGATCGAACATACCAAAGGCCTGGTTATTCATAAGGGATATCCAGCAATCATAATTTTAGGTGATCCGCATAATTATTGTAAACATGGCTTCAGGACCGGAAAAGACTTTAATGTGAGTACAAACGATGGAAAATATCCATTGGGTTTGCTTGTTCTGGAATTGAAAAATGGAGTATTCGATAACCATAAATGGAAATTCAAGGAAAGTGACGCGTATGGAATAGATCAGGATAAGGTGGATGAATATGATCAAAAATTTTCAATAAAAAATAAATCACATGAATACAGCCAGGAATTGTTCTCGATGCTGATACGATCCTTTGTGGAATGACAAGGATCAGTGTACAATCGCTCGACCTGATTGCCCGACAACGGGCTTCGGTTTGTTCTTCTTCCCCGCCGTGTAGGCCACCGCAAGCTTCAATATGTACAGCAATGCCAAAGCCACAGCGACCGGCAAGCGTGGCGTGCGCGGTTTCCCGGCGCTCACCGGGATGCGGTCTCCCGGGGGAGCGTATTCGTCGACAGGCGGTATCGATACGAGTACTTTTTTCACATCGGCGTCTGGATAGACGAAGCCCTCGCCGACTCGTACGGGCTTGGATACTCTTCTTTGGGGATCCATTCTGGCGGCAGCCGTCGAAGCCCTTGCCAAATAGAACACAGTCGCCGTTTCCGCCGACGCGAAAGAAGCCGGTCCGAGCGCCAGGTCCAGGCTCTTGTCGAAGCCGGAGGCGACGACGGCTCCCAGCGTCAATCCCGGCGGGATGACAAAGCTATCGCTCCTGGCCCTGCCCACCGACAGGAAGCCTCGTTTGCCGGCGCCCCCGCCGTCTCGGACTACGAGTCCGCGACGCCCGCTATCGACCGGGTCGCCAGGCATCCGGAGCGACCCGACGATCGCCTTGGCAAAGCTTCCTTCGGCAGAAAGCGGAGGCGGCGCGGACGGAGCCTGGAACGGCGTGTACCGGCCGTCCCATTCGAGCGCCCAAAGGCCGGCTTCTCTGAACGACAGCCCGAAACCGGCGTCATCCGTCGCGGTCG
>CAZKJA010000078.1:0-12090 GCA_964552925.1 uncultured Treponemataceae bacterium | reverse complement strand
CGCGCCGGCAACGACAATATAGAGCGGGAGCTCCTGCTGGGCTGGCTCGGGCGGCAGGGATGCGACGCGGCCATAGCCGGCAAGGCGGCCGATCAGCTGAGCAAGGCGCGCGCGATCGCGGGCGGCAAGAACCTGTACGACGCCAACCGCGCCGTGTACGAGGCGCTCCGATACGGACTCAAGGTCCTGCCCGCGACAGGCGAGCGGAAGGTAACGGTCTGGCCGATAGACTGGCAGTTTCCCGATAACAATGAATTCGCCATAGCCGAGGAAGTCAGCTACGCGGGAGCCAACGCCAAGCGCCCCGACCTGGTGCTCTACGTCAACGGCATAGCGGTCGGCGTCTTGGAGCTCAAGCGCTCCAGCGTGTCCGTCGCCGAGGGCATACGGCAGAACCTGGACAACCAGAAGACAGAGTTCATACAGGATTTCTTCACAACCGTGCAGCTCGTCATGGCGGGCAACGAGACCGAGGGACTGCGCTACGGCGTCATCGAGACGCGCGAGAAGTACTACCTCCGCTGGAAGGAACCGGACGGTCCCTTGGCCGCCGAAGGCAACGCGCTCCTGCGCGAGCTGGGGCAGCTATGCGGCAAGTCCCGCCTCCTCGAGATTATCCATGACTTCATCGTCTTCGACGCTGGCGCAAAGAAGACCTGCCGCCATAACCAGTATTTCGGCGTCAAGGCGGCGCAGTCCCGCGTGCTGCGCCGCGAGGGCGGCATCGTGTGGCATACGCAGGGCTCAGGCAAGTCGCTGACCATGGTATGGCTGGCCAAGTGGATACGCGAGCACATCGCCGGCGCGCGCGTGCTGCTGATTACCGACCGGACCGAATTGGATGACCAGATAGAGAAAGTCTTCAAGGGCGTGCACGAGGAGATATGGCGCACGAAGAGCAGCGCCGACCTGGCGCGCAGGCTTGCCGAGAGCGACAAGTGGCTGCTCTGTTCGCTGATACATAAATTCGGCTCGGACGACGAGCTGGACGCCGAGGACGTCGACGGATTCGTAGCCGCGTTCTCGGGCGCGGGAGCCGCCAGGATAACGGGTGAGTTCTTCGTGTTCGTCGACGAATGCCACCGCAGCCAATCGGGCAAGCTGCACGACGCGATGAAGGCGCTGCTGCCGTCCTCCACGTTCATAGGCTTCACCGGCACGCCGCTCCTCGCGCGCGACAAGCATGCCAGCAACCTGGTATTCGGCTCCTATATCCATACATACAAGTACGACGAGGCGGTGCGTGACGGCGTCGTGCTCGACCTCCGCTACGAGGCGCGTGACATAGACCAGAGCCTCCTGTCGCAGGACAAGGTCGACCAGTGGTTCGAGTCCAAGACGCGCGGCATGAACGACTACGCGCGGGCCAGGGTCAAGCAGCGCTGGGGCACGATGCAGAAGGTGCTCAGCTCGCGCGACCGCCTGTCCAGGATAGTCGCCGACATCCTCATGGACATGGAGTTGCGAGAGCGGCTCGCCAGCGGCCGCGGCAACGCCCTGCTCGTCAGTGACAGCATCCATTCCGCGTGCCGCTTCTATCAGTTCTTCAGCGAGAGCCCGCTCAAGGCCCATTGCGCCATCATCACCTCGTACGACCCGTCGCCCTCTGCCATCAAGGGCGAGGAATCCGGCGAGGGGCTGACCGAGCGACTCCTGCAGTACGACGTCTACCGGAGCATGCTTGCCGACTACTTCCGCGAGCCTGCTGACAAGGCACAGAACCGGGTCGCGGAGTTCGAGTCCCGGGTCAAGAAGAAGTTCATCGAGGAGCCGGCGCAGATGAAGCTGCTCATCGTGGTGGACAAGCTCCTGACCGGCTTCGATGCGCCGCCGGCAACCTACCTCTATATAGACAAGCAGATGCGCGACCATGGCCTGTTCCAGGCGATTTGCCGCGTCAACAGGTTGGACAGCGAAGACAAGGAATACGGATACATAGTCGACTACAAGGACTTGTTCAAGTCGCTGGAGCAGTCCATCAAGGACTATACCAGCGAGGCCTTCGACGGCTACGACAATGAAGACATAGCCGGTCTTCTCTGCGATCGGCTCGAAAAGGGGCGACAGCGGCTCGAGGACGTGCGCGAGGCGATCAAGGCTCTGTGCGAACCGGTGCCGTATCCGCGAGGCACCCTCGAGTACTGCCATTACTTCAGCGCGGCGGACTCAGGCGACGTTGCGGCGATCAAGGAGAACGCGCCCAGGCGCGTCCAGCTCTACAAGCTGAGCGCCTCGTTCGTCCGCGCCTACGCCGACCTCGCGGGCGAGATGCGCGGGGCCGGGTACTCCGACGAGGAGGCCCGGAGCATCAAGGAAGAAGCGGAGCATTTCCAGAAGGTCTGTTCGGAGCTCAAGCTCCACTCGGGCGATTATGTCGACATGAAGGCCCTCGAGCCGTCGATGCGCTACCTGCTGGACACCTACATCCGAGCCGAGGAGAGCGTCGTCCTGTCGTCGTTCGACGACCTGTCGCTCATCCAGCTCATCGTGGAACGGGGAGAAGGCGCGATCGACGTCCTCCCTGCGGGGCTCCGGGATAACGAGGACGCGGCGGCCGAGACGATAGAGAACAACGTCAGGCGCATCATCGTCGACCGCATGGACGTGAATCCGAAGTACTATGAGCTGATGTCCGAGTTGCTCGACGAATTGATCCTGACCCGCAGGCGACAGGCGGGCGATTACAGGGACTACCTCAAGCGTATCGTCGAGTTGACGAAAAAGGTCTCCCAGGGCGGCGGAAGCGCCTATCCACCCGGACTGGCGACCCAGGCGCAACGAGCGCTCTACGACAATATCGAATGCGCCGCCGAGAACGACGTGGCGTACAGGGTCAAGCTGGTCGTCGATATCGACCAGTCCATTCTCGCTGTCAAAAAGGCGGATTTTCGCGACAGTCCCATGAAGCAAAAAGAAGTGCGTCTCGCGATCGAGCGCGTCGTCGGATCAGACGATCCTGAGTATGTGGCGCGGCTCTTCGAGATAGTCAAGAATCAGCATGGGTATTGAACGCGGGACGCTCTCGATCCGGGATCTGGACATCGATGTCGTCCGGAAGCGCATCAAGTACATCCATCTTTCCGTCTACCCGCCCGAGGGACGCGTGCGTGTCTCCGTTCCCCTCCACGTCGACGACGAGGCAGTGCGGCTCGCGGTGATTGGCCGCCTGGCCTGGATACGCAAGAAGCAGGCCGCGTTCCAGGCGCAAGAGCGCCAGAGCCGGCGCGAACTGGTGTCGGGAGAGTCCCATTACTACCTGGGCCGGCGCTACCGGCTGGAGGTGGTGGAGCTTTGGGCGGCGCGATCGGTGGAGCTACGCGGCAACGGGATGATGCGCCTGAGCGTCCGCCCCGGTTCCACGAGCGGAACCCGCGAGCGCGTTCTTCAGGCTTGGTACAGGGCCAGGCTCCGCGAAGCGTTGCCTGCTCTCCTGGAAACCTGGATTCCCGTCATCGGCTCGTCGCCATCGTTTTGGGGCATCAAGCGCATGAAGACCCGTTGGGGCACCTGCAACCCGGCTACGAAACGAATCTGGCTCAACCTGGAACTTGCCAAAAAGCCGCCGGAATGTCTCGAGTACGTACTGGTCCATGAATTGACGCACCTGCTCGAATCCGGTCATGGCGAGCGCTTCAAGGCCCTCATGGATGGCTTTTTGCCAAATTGGCGCTCCGTCCGTACTGTCCTGAACGCCGCGCCTCTCGCTCACGAATCCTGGGGTTGCTGACCCTAACCGATATCTCCTCCCCATCAATTTCCCTTGACAACCTCCGCCCAGGGTCTACACTCAGCCCATGGTGCCCTGACGCCTTGGGCGGACGGGCACGAGAGCACCCGGCGCCTGCACCATTACAACATAACGAGTTAAAAAGTCCGGAGATTCAGTGCATGATTTCGCGGTGACCACGGCCCGGCAACGGGCGCCCATACAATGGCTCGCCCGACACTCCGCCCGTCGTGAAAGCCCCCCTGAATATCGTGAAAGCCCCGTCGTCCGTCACGAAAGCTTCCTCGCGCGACGGGAAGACCGCGCGCGTACAGGTGGAGCTGCCGTTACCCGTCGCAAAGAAGTCGGCCTCCATCCGGAAGTAGCAGTCCCGTATCGGGAAGTGGCTGTTCCCCCTCCTGAAGCATCCGTTCCTCCTCGGGAAGCGGCCGCTTCCCGACCGGAAGTACCGCGTGCCCGTCCCGAAGCCTTCGTCCCCCGCCGCGAAGCGCTCGTTCAGGGTCGCGAAGCGCCATGTGCGACATCGAAAACAGCTTTCCAGACCGCCGTTGGCGGCCATCAGTATATCGTTGGAGGTATCGCAAAATGATCAAGACATCGCAATCGAAGTTCCTGCATGGAGCGAGGACGCTCATCGAAGGCTCTGCCGGCCTGCCCGAGATATCCTCGGTGCTCTCCGGCTACGGTTACACGGAGGCAAAGTTCAAGAAGGGGATGGACCTGCTGGACGAGGTGGACGGGTTGTCGAGGAAGAAGGCGATCGACTACGGCGAGCGCTCGGAGGCGTCGGCCGACTTCGCCAAGGCCTGGGCTTCGGCCAACGTCGTCTACTCCAAGACGCTGAAGCTGGCGCGTATCGCCCTGGGCGACGACGCGAAGGGCGTCTTGGCGCTCAAGTTGATGGGGCCGCGCAAGCAGAGCTTCGCCGGCTGGTACGATCAGGTAGGAACCTTCTACGACAACATTATGGGCGAGCCCCGTTTCATCACGGGGATGAGCGCTTACGGCTATACGAAGGAAAAACTGGCTGCGGAGAAGGCCTTCGTCGACGGCGTCGGCGAGAAGTACACCGTGCGCGTGCATGAAACCGGCTCGGCGCAGGCGTCGACCGCCGCCTTCGACCAGAAGCTCAAGGCGCTCGACTCATGGGTGAGCGAGCTGCGCGGCGTCTGCGAGGTGGCCTTCTACGAATCGCGCGACGAACTGGAGAAGCTCGGCCCCCTGGCCCCGACCCTCAGGCGCCGCTCGTCCGCAAAGAAAAAAACCGCCACCGTAACAGCATAGCGCCTGATGGATACGGGATGGCACGGGGGGGCGAGGTGAATGCAACAAGCATTTGCTTTCCTCCGTGCCTCTCCGTGGCCATATCCACTATTTATCTTCCCTCATCTTCTCTGTGTCTCTGTGCGAAAAATTCCTATCTTTTCTTGCCCCTACGGCATCACCGCGAATTCCTGGACTATCTGGATGGAGTTCTCGACCGTCCCGACGCCTGGTACCGAGCGGGCGGCCGCTTCCGCCGCATCGATCGCGCTTTGAGTATTGGCGACGCCGTGAAGCACCACTTTGCCCGCGTTGACCTCCGCCTCGACGAAGTGGACCGGTATGCGGCGCGCGTAAATTACCTCGGTGACTATCGCCTGGCCCAGTTTAAGCTCGGCCATGCGCGCAAAGCAGGTTTTTTCCTTCTCCTGGGTTATCACCAGCGACCTCAGTTGGTCGATGATGCGGGCGACAGTCGCCGGGTGTTCCTTACCCGTATTTATAATCATGTCGTAGAACACGGGGTTGTCCCAGTCGAGCCCGAAGAAATAATCGTGGAATCCGCGCCTGTCATGGTCGTTCTGCCTGAGCATCTGTTCGGCGCGCTTCTCGTCGCACTGGAAGCGTTGCCGGATTCTTTCGAGCCGCAGCTCCTTTGGCGCGACAAGCTTGATGCTTATAACGCCGGGCACCGACGCGAATATCGCGAATCCGCCTCGCCCGGAGATGATGCAGTCGCCTTGGGCCGCCTCGTCGAAAAGTACTGTCTTGAGGAAATGCAGGTAATCGTCCCGGTCCTGGGAAAGCGACGCCCAGAATCCCGGTTTTTTCTCGTCGTACTTGGCGCGGGTCTCCGGACTTATTCCACGCTCCGACATCTTGTTTTCTATATAATCCTTGTCGATGGACCTGTAACCCGTAATCTTGGCAAGTTCATGGACCGTCTCGTCTCCGAGCGCCGCGAACTCACGCGCCACACATATGACCGCCATGTGCCCTCCCTTTCGGATTGACCTGGCCGAAGTCCTCCGGGCCCCATGACCCGAACGGCTTGTACCGATCCGATATTTAAACCATACGGTGATCGGATCGCATTGTCAAATTCGCCGGCACTTCCCACGCCGGCGCGTGCCCGCTATAGTCGTTCCACGATGCAAAGAATTGGCGAGATGGCAGCTTTCGGAACCGCGATCTGTTGGACGGTGTCGGCGCTTTTTTTCGAGAACGCGACGAAGCGTATAGGCGTCCTTACCGTCAATTTTTACAAGGTTACGATGGCGTTGGTGTTCCTGACGCTGACCGCCGGAATTATGCGCGGCATGCCCTTGCCGTTCGATGCCCCGCCGGAAGCCTGGCTGTACCTGTCGTTGTCGGGGCTTTTCGGATTCGTGATAGCGGACTTGTTCCTGTTTTCCGCGTACAAGACAATCGGATCGCGGATCACGATGCTGTTCCTGGCGCTTTCGCCCCCGATGACCGCGGGGCTCGGATTGCTGTTCCTGGGGGAGAAGATGGGTTCCCGGAGCCTCGCCGGGATGGCTTTGGTGGTAGCCGGCATAAGCGCCACGGTCCTCGGCCGCCGGGATGCCCGCGGCGGCCGCGCGATGAGCAGGGAAGACAAGCGGGGCTACCTGTTCGCCTTCCTCGCGTCGGTTGGGCAGTCGATCGGCATAGTGTTGACGCGGAGGGGCATAGGAAATTATGACCCGATCTCGGGAACGCAGATCCGCGTCATGGTCGGCATAGTCGGTTTTGGCGTGATGTCGTTCATAGTCGACCGCGGCAGGAAGAACGGGGAAGCGCTCAAGAATGCGGCGGGCATGTGGATGACGCTGGGAGGCGCGGTCTTCGGGCCGTTCATCGGCGTATCGTTGTCGCTGTTCGCCGCGCAAAGGACGTACGCTGGCGTCGTGAGCACGTTGATAGGATTGTCCCCCGTGCTCATCATCCCGCCATCGATCCTTCTGCTCAAGCAGAAGGTGAGACCGCTCGAAATTGCCGGGGCCGTGGTCGCGGTCGCCGGTTCAGCGGTTTTTTTCCTCTGACGGCCCGGCTTGCCCTTGCGGCTTGCCCGAAATCGACCTATCCTTCCATCTATGGCTATAACCCTGTATTCAGAAGGAGCCGCCCTCGAGGTGACGGGCTCCAAGCACGTGCTCGATGTAGACGGGACAAGGTACCTTGTCGATTGCGGATCCTTCCAAGGCAAGCGGGACGAGAGCGACCGCAAGAACCGGGCGCTCGTACGCGATCCGGAGTCGATCGAGGCGGTCATCCTTACGCATGCCCACTTCGACCACTGCGGCTTGCTGCCTCTCCTCTGCAAACGCGGCTTCAAGGGCAATATTTATTCGACCTCGGCCACCCGGGACCTCGCGAACCTCATAATGATGGACTCGGCGCGCATCCAGGCGCGTGACGCCGAGTACCTGGGCAAGCAAGCGGCCAAACGGGGCGTTGAGTTCGAATGGAAGCCTATGTACGACGAGGTCGACGCGGTCCAGGCGACCGAGCAGTTCGTCACTGTATCGTACGGGCGGCCGTTGCAGGTAGGCAAAGACCTGCGCGTCACCTTCCGCGACGCCGGCCATATCCTCGGCTCGGCGACCGCGCACGTGACCGCCACCGGCGCGGACGGCCGCGTGGTGCGTATAGGTTTCACCGGCGACCTCGGTCGGCCAGACAAGCCTATAATCCGCGACCCGGCCTTGATGGAGAGCGTCGACTACATCGTAATCGAGGGCACCTACGGCGACCGCCGCCACGAGACTACCGTCGACGCGATGGAAAGCCTGGCTCGTGTTGTCAACGATACGGTCAAGCGCGGCGGAAAGATAATAATTCCCGCCTTCGCCGTCGAACGGACGCAAGAGCTGATCTACCATTTCCATATGCTCGTCGACCAGGGGCGCATACCCAAGATACCAATCTGGGTCGATTCGCCGATGGCGGTCAACGCTACGAGCATCTTCCAGATCCATCCCGAATGCTTCGACGACGAGACGAACGAGGCCTTCATAAAGCACCACAACAACCCGTTCGGCTTCAACGAGCTGCACTTCAGTTCGAGCGTTGACGACTCCAAGATGCTCAACCGGCTCGATACGCCGGCGATAATAATGTCAGCGGACGGCATGTGCGAGGCCGGCCGCATACAGCACCACCTTATGCACAACATCACCGACCCCCGAAACACTATCCTTGTCGTCGGCTACATGGCCGCCGACACGCTGGGCCGCCGCATCCGCGATGGCCAAAAGGAAGTGCGCATACACGGCGACCTCTACCAGGTGAAGGCGCGGGTCGAGGAGATCAAGGCCTTCAGCGCCCACGCCGATTACCAGGAGATATGGGACTGGCTCAGCCGGATGGACTTGTCGAGCCTGAAGACCGTGTTCATGGTCCACGGCGAGGACGAGGCTCTGGCGGCTCAGAAAAAGTTCCTCGAGGGCAAGGGACTCAAGGACGTGCGGATCGTCAAGTACGGGGAACGCTACGAACTCTGAGGAGGCCCCCGCGACGGGCGTCGCGACGGGGCTGGTTCGCGCGCCGCGACCAGGCCCTGGAAGCCTCGTTCCCGTCGCCGTGGCGACGCGCTTCCTGCAATGGTGCATCGTCGGGCTAATAATACCCGTCTCCAACCTCCTCCGGATGTCCAAAGGGCTCAGCCTGCTCGCTATGCTGTTCCTGCTCGCTATCCTCGGCGCCATCGTCGCCTTCGCGGTTTCGGAGGAGCGAGTCGGAACGCGGCGGAACGACGGTAAACTTGGGGCGTTCCTCGCTGAGTCGATGGCCTTCGCCCGCTCGAGTCCGGCCTTGATCGCCTTCCTTGCGATCGGGGTCGCCTGGGGCGTCGCCTTTTCCGCGGTGGAGACGTACTGGCAACCGAGAGTCGCGTCGATCGTAGGCGCGGCGGGATCCGACAGGCTGAACGGCTTTCTGTCGGCCGGGTATTTCCTCGCTGCCCTCGTCGGGGGCCTGGTGGCAGCGCCCCTACTCGAGAAGACCCGGGTCGGCGTGGGGCCGGCTCTCGTCGCCCTCCGGCTCTTGACGGCGGCGTTCATCGCGGCGCTCGCGCTCCAGGCCAGCGCCATCGGCTTCGCCGCGCTGTACCTGACGATGTTCTTCTGGAACGGCATAGCCTCGCCCCTGGAGGCGACCGCGCTCAACCGCATGATTCCCGCCGACAAGCGGGCCTCCATGCTGTCCGCTCTCTCTCTCTCCGTCCAGTTGGGCGGCTTTTCCGGCGCTATCGGCTTCGGCCTCGTCGTCGGCCGCCACGGCATCGTGCTTGCCTGGTTGGTCGCCGCGGGGATACTGGCGGCTTCTGCCTTCCTGTTCCTTTTGGTCGGGAAGGGCGCGCAAGCGGTTTCGACGGGAGTTTCCGGGCGCTGAGCATGGCCTGTCGTTTCCGACGAGCCATGCCCGTAATACTTCAGCCGGGTTGCCGGCGATGGGTCAGATGTACGCTGATTCCCCGTGCTCCATCTCGTCGAGCCCGGAGACCTCTTCCTTTTCGGAGACGCGGACCGGCGTCACCCGGTTGATCAGCCAGAGCATGCCGAGGGTGAAGAGGAACGCGTAGGCGGCGGACCCGGCCGCGGCGGCTAGCTGCTTGAGGAAAAAGTAAGCGTTTCCGTCGACGAGGCCCGAAGCCAGGAGCGCGGGATCCCTGCCCGGGAATGTCATCGCCACAGTGCCGAAGACGCCCAGAAGTATCGTGCCGAGCATGCCTCCGACGCCATGCACGCCGAATACGTCGAGCGCGTCGTCGAGACCGGCCTTGTTCTTCACGTTGACGGCGGAATAGCAGACGGCGCTCGCGAGTACGCCGATGATGACGGCTGAACCCGTCGACACATAGCCGGCGCACGGCGTGATCGTCGCGAGGCCTGCGACCGAGCCCGTGAGGAAGCCGAGGAACTTGGGTTTCCTCGTAAAGATCCAATCCAGGAGCAACCACGTGGGGCCGGCGAACGACGCGGCTATATCGGTGTTCAGGAAGGCGAGTGTCGTGATGCGGTCGACGCCGAACTCGCTGCCCGCATTGAAGCCGTACCAACCGAACCAGAGGATCGCGGTGCCGAGGGCGACAAGCGGAAGCGAGTGCATGCCCTTGTCGATCACCTTGCGCTTCCCGACGTACAGGACCGAGGCGAAGGCGGCCCAGCCTGCGGTCGTATGCACGACTATCCCCCCCGCGAAGTCCTTGACCCCCCAGACGGCGAGGAGGCCGCCTCCCCATACCATGTGGACGAAGGGAAAGTAGACCAGGACGAGCCAGGCGACGAGGAACACCAGATATGCCGGAAACCTCACCCTGTTGGCGAAGGCTCCGGTAATCAAAGCCGGCGTTATTATAGCGAACATCATCTGGTACGACACGAACACGAGCAACGGAACATTGGGGTTGACCGGGCTCGCGCCGTTGAGGTCTACGCCACGGAAGAGCGCCATATCGAAGTTGCCGATTATGCCGCCCAGGTCCCCATGCCCGAAGCTGCCGGAAAAACACATCGAGTAGCCGAAGAGGAACCAGAGTATAGTCGTTACCCCGAGCGATATGAAACTCTGGAACATTATTGTAAGGACGTTCTTGCGTCCTACGAGGCCGCCATAGAAAAATGCCAGGCCTGGCGTCATGAACATGACCAGGCTCGTCGCGAGCAACATGAAACCTGTGCTGCCGATATCGATATTCATTGAAACTCCATTCTCCACGCGAAAGCGGGCGTACGGGAACGGCAGGGCCGCCAGCCGTATCTCAGGTAACGGGTAGGGAGAAAGGAGGAGTCGGTGGGCCCCGGGGTTCATGAAGGCCAGGCGCTCCGGACGGCCGGGGAAGCGGTGCGGCGGCCATGGCAAGGAGTTCGCGAACGCCCGCGACCGGGGCGACGGACGTCGATTCGTCGTCGGGAGCGGACGATACCTCGGAAGGCAATTCCATTTCCAGATGCGTCGTGGGAGCCTTGGGCGGCGTCGATACCGGGCGTACGGCCTCCCGCATCCGATCCACCGTCGCCGGCCGTTCGGCGTGGGCGGGCAATAGCCGGATCGCCTCGCTCAGGACCGACGGCACGAAAGCCATGGCGATGAGGGCAGTGAGGAACATTATTCCAGCGATGTCGCCGTGGCGGTGTCTGTCTTGCATTCCGTGATGGTGCTGATTGCCAGCCCCACCGGGAAGCGATGATACATCCGCTCCGTCCGAAGCGACAAGCCGTCCGGGGAGCGGCTTCCCGCTATCGCATCGCGTCTATCTTCCCGACGCGCCTGGCGTGGCGGCCGCCTTCGTACTCGGTGGCCATGTATCTCTCTATCATGTCTATCACGGGGGTGGCGTACGCGATGCGCCCGCCGAAGGCGAGGAAGTTCGCGTCGTTGTGGGCCTTGCTCATCTCGGCGGAGAAGAGGTCGTGGACCAACGCGCAGCGTATGCCGGCGATCTTGTTGGCGGCCATCGATATGCCGATACCGGTTCCGCAGAAGAGGACGCCGAAGTCATAGCCTCCGGCGAGGAATTTGTCGGTCGCCAGCTTCGCCATGTCCGGATAATCGACCGAATCGGCGTTGTCGACCCCGAGATTCTCCACCGTGTGCCCCCTGTCGCGGAGCGCCTTGGCCACCTCCATCTTGAGTTCCACCGCGCCGTGATCGTTGGCCATGACTATTCGCATCGATATGCCCTCCATGATCGGTATCCTACCATGCGGTCGACCGCAAATTCCACGGTTCGGCCCATGTCACGGCTTCGTCCTAAGTTACGGCCGGGTATCGGCCGATATTGAGTGAGTGACGATCCGAGGACTTCGCGAAGGACCGGGAGGAAAGCCGATGCGCTATCGATTATTCATTGCTCTGTGCGTCATCATGCTTGGATCAGCGTGGGCGCAGGAGGCGGGAGCGGTGGACGCGGCTCCGGACGGTTCGCAGTCTGCGTACGATATTTTCGGGCTAAGCCCCGGCGACGAGTCTCCGGACGAGGACGATTCGGCCATAGTGGTGGAAGCGGCCGCGGACGAACCTGTGGACGAACCCGTCGACGAGGAACCGGCGGCGGAAGCCGAACCCGCGGACGGTGAGGAAGTTCAAGCGGAGGA
>CAZKJA010000077.1:7919-12227 GCA_964552925.1 uncultured Treponemataceae bacterium | reverse complement strand
CGGATATCGAAGGCGTGTGCGGCATCGCCGACTGGAAGGAAACAGAGATAGAGGAGGCCCAGGGAGCCTATTTCCGGGCGGAGATGACGCGGGAGGTGGCGGCGGCGTGCGAGGCTGCCGTCAAGAAAGGAGTCGGCGACATACTCGTCAAGGATGCCCATGGTTCCGGCCGTTCCATTGATCCCTCGGCGCTTCCCCGGGAAACCCGCATCCTGCGCTCGTGGACGCGCGATCCCTTCGTGATGATGGCCGGCCTCGAACCTATCCATGAAGGCGTGTTCTTCATCGGCTACCACTCGGCCGCCGGTACCGACGGCAATCCGCTCGCGCATACGATGAACGGCAACAACGTCGCGGTGCGCATAAACGGCGAGCTAGCCTCCGAATTCGTCATCAATTCATACACCGCAGGCCACATAGGCGTGCCGGTGCTCATGCTCTCCGGCGACAAGGCCTTGTGCGCGACCGCCGCGACCATCAACCCCAACATACGCACAGTGGCCGTCTCCGAAGGCAACGGCAACGCTTCGATATCGATACACCCCGAACTCGCGCGCGAACGCATCGCCGCCGCGGCCGCGGATGCTCTGTCGGCCGATCCCAAGGGACTGCTCGTGCGGATGCCCGCCCTTTTCAAGGTGTCGATCTTCTTCAAGCAGCATTTCCTGGCCAACCGCGGCTCGTTCTATCCTGGCGCGACGAGAGTCGGCGCCCACGAGGTGGCTTTCCGGTCGAAGAATTGGGCGGACGTCCTCGCCTTCCTGTTTTTCGTGTTATGAACCGGAAACTGGCCAGGGCGTTGAAGCCCGGCGACACGGTGGGCATGATAGCCCCCTCGGGGTCGCCCAAGGATCCTGCCCTGGTCGACAGCGCGGCGGCCGCTCTCGGATCGATGGGGTTCCGCGTCACGGTCGGCGATAGTTGCCGCGGCGGCTACGGGTACCTGGCCGCTCCCGACGCGTCGCGCGCCGCAGATGTTAACGCGTTCTTCGCCGACCCTTCGATAGACGGCATCGTCTGCATGAAGGGAGGCTACGGCACGCCCCGGATTCTGGACATGATCGACTACGAGCTCGTCGCGGCCAATCCCAAGGTGTTCGCCGGTTACAGCGACATAACGGCACTTCACCTGGCATTCGCGAAGTACGCCGGCTTCCCGACGTTCCATACGCCGATGGCGTTCTGCCTGGCAAACGGACTCGACGATTTCTCCGCGGCCTCCTGGAAGGCAGCCTTGATGACTGGCTCTCCGCTCGGGCGCCTGGGACGGATAACCGCGCCAGCCCCGGCTGAACAGCCGTGGTGCCTGTCCTCCGGCAACGCGCGGGGAAGGCTGACCGGCGGCAACCTGTCCTTGGTGGCGGCGCTCACGGGAACGCCCTATGCGATGGCAAGCGACGGGGCGATAGTGTTCCTCGAGGATATCGGGGAGGAGCCGTACCGGGTCGACCGTATGCTCACCCAGTTGCGGCTCGCCGGCGTCTTCGATCGTTGCGCCGGCGTTGTGCTCGGCGACTGGAAGGACTGCGGCCCCAAGGAACCCGGACGGACGCTCAGCTTGCGGCAGGTGTTCGAGGACGTCGTGGCCTGTTGCGGCAAGCCAGTGCTGGCGGGCTTTCCCGCGGGGCATTCGCTGCCGACGCACAGCTTCCCGCTCGGCGTGGAAGCGATCCTCGACGCGGACTCGGGCACGCTTGATTTCGTGGAGGCTGCCGCCCGCTGAACTTGGGGTCTGTCCCCTTTTCATCCGCGCGTGGGCATGCTAATTTCAAGCTCGAGAGGTTTCCAGCATGGCACACTTGATGTTCGACGGATGCGACGCTGTAGCGCTCGCCAGGGAATACGGCACCCCGCTCTATGTGGTTTCGGAACGGATGATACGGGAACGGCTGCGCGAGGTGCGCGCCTCGTTCCTCGACCGGTACCCCGGCACAGGCGCCCTGTACGCGAGCAAGGCGCTCCAGACGCTCGATATCTGCCGCATCGTCGCCTCAGAGGGCATCGGCCTCGATGTAGTCTCCGGCGGCGAACTGTACGCCGCGCTCAAGGCCGGCTTCCCGATGCAGGACGTCTGGTTCCACGGCAACTCGAAGACCGAGGACGAGTTGCGCATGGCCGTGGAGTACGGCGTGGGCCGGGTAGTCGTCGACAACCTCCACGAGCTCGGCTTTCTCAACCAGACGGCCTTGGCCGCCGGCAAGCGCGTGAAGATTTTGTTCCGCATCACCCCCGGGGTCGACAGCCACACCCACGCGTTCATATCGACCGGCAAGCTCGACTCGAAGTTCGGCATCCCCCTCGACCCTTCCGTCCGCGACGAGTATATCGGCGCCGCGATGAAGATGGAGGGCATCGAGCTCCTGGGCTTCCACTTCCACGTTGGTTCCCAGATCCTGGTCAACGAATCGCACCGCAAGGCCGTGGGAATAGTGGCCAAGCTGATGGCCGAGGCGCGCGACGCCTACGGTTTCGAGACGCGCGAACTCAACCTCGGCGGGGGCTACGGCATCCGTTACTATGGCGACGAACAGACCAACCCCTTGTCGTACTTCGTCGACGCTATGATGGACGACCTGAAAGCCGCGTGCGCGGCTTCGGAGCTGAGCCTGCCGCGCGTCGTCATCGAGCCCGGGCGCTGGATAGTCGGCGAGGCCGGTATTACACTGTACACGGTCGGCTCGAAGAAGATAATACCCGGCATCAGGACGTACGTCGGGGTCGACGGCGGCCTGCCAGACAATCCCCGCCCCGCGCTGTACGGCGCCATCTACGAGGCGAGCGTCGCCGACCGCCACGACGCGATTCGTGATGAAATAGTCACGATAGCCGGCAAGTGCTGCGAGACCGCCGACATACTCATCCGCGACATCGAGCTGCAGGCGCCGATGCCGGGCGACACGCTCGCGGTATTCACGACCGGCGCGTACAACCACTCGATGGCGAGCAACTACAACAGGCTTCCGCGCCCGGCGATGGTGCTGACCGACGGCGGGAAGCACCGTCTGTCGGTGCGGCGCGAGACCTTCGAGGACCTCGTCTCCCGTGAGCTATGACATGGACGGCGAAGCGGTAAGACTCCACCGTGACCTCGTAGTCATCGACGGCCACTGCGACACCGCGATGGGCGCCATCGGCATCGGGCTCGATGACGCTACGATGCCGCCGCTCGACATCCGTGTCCGCAATAAATACGGGCACATCGACATACCGCGCCTTATCGAAGGCGGCGTGACCGCTCAGTTCTTCGCGCTGTTCACCCGCGACGCCGATGTCGGCGAGGCTCGGGCGCTGACGTACCGCATGCTCGAGGCCGTGGAGACCGCCTGCGTCGGGGGCTCGGGCGCCCGCATCGCGACCAGCGCCCCGGACGTAAAAAAAGCCAAGCGCGACGGCACGGTCGCGGCCTTCCTGGCGATAGAGGGCGGCGAGGCGATCGGGGAGAGCCTCGACGACTTGCGCGCCTTCCACGCCCGCGGGGTCCGGCTCATGACGCTGACCTGGAACAGGATCAACGCGATAGGCCGTGGCGCCGCCAATCCCGGCCCCGACGGGCTTACCCCTTTCGGGCTCAAGGTGATAGCCGAAATGGAAAACCTTGGAATGATAGTCGACGCGTCGCACCTCTGCGACCAGGCGCTCGCCGAACTGCTCGCCGTCGCGCAGCGGCCGCTCGTAGCCTCGCACTCGAACTCGCGCGCGCTGTGCGACCACCGGCGCAACCTGACCGACTCCCAGGCCGAGGGAATAGCCGCGACCGGCGGCCTGGTCGCCGTCACCTTCGCCGGCGCCTTCGTCGACGAGGACCCCGCCAAGGTATCGGTCAGGCGCGTCGTCGACCATGTCGATCATCTTGTGTCGGTCATCGGGGCCGCCCACGTGGGGCTTGGCACCGACTTCGACGGCTTCGGCCCCAAGTCGGGCACTGTAATGCCCGACTGTACGCACCTGCCCGAACTGACAGCGGAATTGTTGAAGCGCGGCTATACGGCGTCCGATATCCGCTCCATAATGGGCGGCAACTGGCTTCGCGTCATTCAGGACGTCGCGGGCTGATCCAGTCCCCCGTTACGCATGCTCCACTCCGCGCCCCCGTCCTCGCCGAGCGCGCGGACCAGGTACGGCAGGGTTTCCGCCATTGCTTCCTCGAGGAGCCATGGAGGGTTCAGGATGACGAGTCCACTGCCCGACATCCCGCGTTCGCCAGGTAGGCTGGACCGCACGCGAAGGACGATGTCGAGAGTCTTTTCCGCCAGGTCGCAGAGCTGCCCTGGCAGCCGGCGCGCGTCGTCGCGCTCGAGGAGCGGATAC
>CAZKJA010000077.1:5679-7819 GCA_964552925.1 uncultured Treponemataceae bacterium | reverse complement strand
GTCGCAGAGCTGCCCTGGCAGCCGGCGCGCGTCGTCGCGCTCGAGGAGCGGATACCACACGGCGTAGACGCCCGTCGCGAACCGGCGCACGGCATCGCCCACGGCTTCCACGACGCGCTCGTAGTCTTCCCCCAGTTCGTACGACGGGTCGACAAGCACGAGCGCACGGCGCGACGGCGGCGGCAACAGCGAACGCAGGCCCACGAACCCGTCCGCCTTGCGCACGAGCACGCGCCGGTCGTCCGCGAACAGCGACTGCAGCGGCGCGTAGTCGTTCGGGTGCAGCTCGAACAGGGCGAGGCGGTCCTGCGCCCGCAGGAGGGCCGCCGCTATCGCCGGCGAACCCGGGTAGACCCCGCCAAGGGCGAGCCCGTCGGGTGTGTTTCCGCCAGAAACGGTTCCGTCGCTACCAGCGAACCTGCCGACCTCCGACAGATACGCCGCGACCGCGGCAGGCGGCGGCTCTTCCCGCACCAGCGTGGCCAAGCGATCGATGCCGCCTGACCATTCCCGGTTCTGGGCGGCGAATCCCGTCGCCAGCTCGTACATCCCCGCGCCGGCGTGCGTGTCGATATACCAGAGCGCCTTGTCCTTTTTGACCAGACGGGCTATACAATTGACCAGTACCACGTGCTTGAGCACGTCCGCGTGGTTGCCGGCGTGGAATCCATGCCTGTAACTCAACACCTATGACGCTCCCGGTCAGTTCATTGCCGCGGCTCGAGTGTCCGCGTGACAGGCGAGTATATAGTGGATCATTCGTTTCAAGGAGTCCGTATGCGGAAATTCGTATTGTTCATGCTCGTGGTTTCGGCTTTATCAATGTCCGCCGCGGCCGCGCCCAAGAAAAGCGCCCCGGCAAAAAAGGTGACGATCGAGATACCCTCAAAGTCGGCGGACGGTCCGATGGGAATAGGCGTCTTCCTTGGACAGCCGACCGGCATCACCTTCGAGATGGACCTGTCCGCCTCTTCGTGGCTCGACTTCAAGGCCGCGTGGAACCTCGCGGGCGGCAATAGCGGCTTTTCGATCCTGCTGCAGGGCAATTACGAGTACGCGTTCCCGGGCATTATAACGATGGGCGAAGAGTCATTCACGCCGTTCGTCGGCGGCGGGGCCGTGGTCAACGTCTATGACGGCGGCGTCGGCCTGGGCGCCCGGGTTCCGGCTGGCGTGTCGTACCGGTTCAGGACGGTGCCTCTCGAGTTGTTCATCGAGCTGGGGCTCGACGTATACTTGGTGCCGGCTACCGATATCGGCTTCTCGGGCGGTCTGGGCGCCAGGTACAGGTTCTAGGGCTGTTCAAGGCCTGATCCAGGTTTCCGCAGGCAGCGACAGGAATTCCTCGACGGGAATGCCGTCTCCCCCCACGAGGACGCAACGATCCGGCGAGAAGGAGGAGCGGAAGTGTTCAAGGCCGAGAGGAGAGCGTACTGTCTGCCCGCTCTTGACCTCTATTGCAGTCAGTCGCTTGCCGCCGCGTAGCACGAAATCCACTTCGCGGTCGCCTTCACGCCAGTAGAATAACTCGAAGGCACCAGCGGCCGCCGCGTTGGCGAGGTGGGCTCCAACGGTCGATTCGACGAGTCTCCCCCAGTACTCCGGATCAGAACGGGCTTCCTCGAGTCTTTGTATGGATTCTGCAGACATGAGCGCGCTGTTCAAGACCTGGAACTTCGGGCTGGAGCTCCGGCGCCTCGCAACATCGCCCGCGTATTTCTGGATTCCCGTAACCATGCCCGCGTCTGAGAGCAACTCAAGATAGTGGGCGAGCGTGGTCGTATTTCGTCCAGGGCGAGAACCGCGCCGTGCGCGTCCGATCCATCGGCTGCAAGGCGCGCAGCCTCCCATTGTTGCGCTATCCATCCTGCACCCCGGAGTCCCGGCTCGTCGGCGCTGGCGTATCTGAAGGGAAGGCCGAGCGTTTTCCCAACCTGCCTGACCGCTGTTGTCTTGCCGACTTGCCGTGGGCCAGCGAGTACTTGAATGAATCGCCGTGGCTCGAGAAGACGGTCGCCCAAGGCCTGTGCCTGGGGACGTATGTACTCTGCTAAAATTTTACTCATCATGTTGAGTAAAATTACTCAACATGATGAGTAAAAACAATAACCTGAATATGGAACAGCCCTTTGGCCGGTTT
>CAZKJA010000077.1:0-5669 GCA_964552925.1 uncultured Treponemataceae bacterium | reverse complement strand
ACTTGAGAAGCTGTTCCTCGCTTTTCACCGTGATGATGAACCTGCCGCCCTTTGCCGCCGGCTTTGCGACGCGCAAGCGGCCTCCGTCGTCCCGGGCTTCGCCGAGCACGTAGACCCGGGTACCGATCGGCAAGGCCGATTCTTCCAGCCGGTAGCCGATTGTCCGCCGGCCGCCGCCGATGGCGCCCAGCGATAGTTTGAACCCGCCGATGGAGATCGACGGGCCGTGGTTGCCCTGCTCGAACTTTGACAGCACCTTGACGCCTTCTACAGGGGCGCCTTCCGGATCGATCTCGACCGCGCCGGTCTCGTCCCGGACCATGAACATCGTCCGCCGTTCGTTCGTCGACACGTTCTCGGAACCGCGCCTTGTGCCTGTCCTGGTCTTGCCGTCCGAATCGCGCTCTGTGTATGTCTCCTCGTATTCCCTGGTCACCGTCGAGCGGTACCATACGCATTCCGTTCCCGACATCTCGGCCTTCAGGGGCGAGCCGCACTCGACGGCGCCCTTCATCTCGGCCACCTTGGTAAACGAGCCGGCGCCTATCTCCTTGGCCACGTCCGAGGCTTCGGTCGCGAGGCCGGCCGCGCTCGAGGTCTCGGTGGACGCGATGTCCAGCGCCTTGCTTCCCTGGCTTCTGCCGACGAAGAACAATATGACCGCGATGGCTGCCAGCCCTATCGGTAGGAATATCATGCGTGCCTCCGTTTGATCTGGATCTGGAATCTATTGTCGCGATCCCGGCGGGCTTGCGCAAGCGCGGTTGCCCGCGAGTTTGTATGACTGATATGGCTGAAGTCTTGACAAGCGCTCCGGACGGGGCCGATACTCGGCCGCCTATGGCAGAACGGACGGCATCCTACGAAGCGCTCATCCTCCGTGCCAAGGAAATCCCTTCAGGAGCCCGCGTTGTCACGCTGCTGTCGGCCGAGACCGGCCTCGTCGACGCGTTCGTGTTCGGCGGCGGCAAGAGCAAGCTGCGTTCGCTCGCCTCGCCCTGGCATTACGGCAGGGCCTGGGTGTACCGTGAAGCCGCCAAGGATTTCACCAAATTGAGCGACTTCGATACGCTCCGCGAATACCCGGGTATCAGGGGCGAGCTCGGGGCGATCGGGGCCGCCTCGTTCGCCAGCGAGTTCATGATCGCGACGAGCGCGCTCGGCGGCGACTGGGCGGATGCCGTCGACCTGACGACCTCCTTCCTGGAGGCTCTCGACGAAGCCGTCGCCCGCGGAGATCACGATGCCGTCGGCCGCGGCGTATCCCTTTTCACGATCCGCTCGCTGGAAATACTCGGCCTTATGCCCGATGCCGGCGAGTGTACCGCCTGCGCTGGCGCAATGCGGTCCGATGGGGTACACTGGTACTCCCGTCACTCGGGTGGCTTCCTCTGCGGGCATTGCGCCGGGAGTGACTCCGACGGTACCGACCGGCACTACCGGGAAGGCCTCGTCGAGCTTCCTGCGGGCGCGTTTGCCTGGCTAGAGGCGGCCAGCGGCGCGTCGTTCGGCGATGCCGTACGCGTCGGTCTCGGCAAGGAGGCGCTTGCCGGGCTAAAGGCCTGCGCTCTCGACCTGGCCAGGAAGGCGGTCGATTCGCCGCTCCGGACGCTCGACTCTGGAATTGTATGAGGAGGCCGCTATGAGAGCGGTGGACGTAATCATGAAGAAACGCGACGGGCTCGAGCTGTCGCGCGACGAACTGGCTCTCATCGTCGACGGGTACGTCTCCGGGGCGGTTCCCGAGTACCAGGTGAGCGCCTGGCTGATGGCCGTGTTCTTCCGCGGCATGGGCTTCCGGGAGACCGCCGACCTCACCGACCTGATGCTCAAATCCGGCTCGACCATGAACCTCTCGGGCCTCGCGGGGCCCTTCGTCGACAAGCATTCGACCGGCGGGGTAGGCGACAAGGTGTCCCTGGTCCTGGCGCCGATCGCCGCGGCCTGCGGAGTCAAGGTGCCGATGATGTCTGGCAGGGCGCTCGGGCACACCGGCGGCACGCTCGACAAGCTCGAGAGCATCCCCGGCTACACCACGCGCCTGGACGAAAAGAGCTTCCGCGAATACATACGGCGCGACGGCTTCGCGATGACGGGGCAGACCGATACGATAGTCCCCGCCGACAAGAAGCTGTATTCCCTGCGCGACGTGACGGCGACCGTCGAGTCGGTGCCGCTCATAACCGCCAGCATACTCTCCAAAAAGGTCGCCGAAGGCGCGGAAGCCCTCGTGTTCGACGTAAAGAGCGGCCCCGGCGCGTTCATGAAGACTGTCGCTGACGCCGAGCGCCTCGCGTCCAGCCTGGTGAAGACCGGGCAGGCGATGGGCAAGCGCATCGTCGGCGTCATCACCGACATGACCGAGCCGTTGGGGAACAAGGTCGGCAACTTCCTCGAGGTCGAGGAGTCGATAGACTGCCTCCGGGGCAGCGGTCCCGCGGACTTGATGGAGGTGACCTTGCGCCTGTCGGCCTGGATGGTCGTCGCCGCCGGGATCTCGCCCGATGTCGCCTCCGCGACGAAGCTGTGCGAGGACGCGGTCGGGTCGGGCAAGGCCTGGGAACTGTTCAAGCGCAACGTGGCGACCCAGGGCGGTGACGTCGAACGGATGATGTCGATGTACGGGACCTACCGCTCGAAGCACGCCAGGGAACTACGCTCGCCCTCCGCCGGTTTCATACAGTCGATAGACGCGTACAAGATAGGACTCGCGGGCGTGTACCTGGGCGTGGGCAGGAACAAGACGAGCGACCCGGTGTCAGCGGACGTCGGATTCGTGTTCGAGCGCCGCAAGGGAGCCGCCGTCAAGACGGGCGACCTGGTCGCCACGGTCTACGGCAAGGATGAAGCCTCTCTCGACGCCGCCTGGCAGCTCGTCTCCGGCGCGCTCTCGGTCGGAGCCGCGAGGCCGGCCGTCTCTCCGCTTGTCATCAAGGAAATAACCGCGTTATGAGGTGGAAGAAGCGCGACGTCTCCCCGTCGACCATACGCGAGCTCTCGGAGCGCTTCGGCCTCGACCTCCTTGCCGCCTCGATCCTGGCGCGCCGCGGCGTACGCACTCCCGAGGAAGCCCTGTATTACCTCGAGGACGACCCGCGCTTCCTCCGCAACCCGTTCCTGTTCACCCAGATGGAGGACGCCGTAGACCGCATCCTTCTCGCGGCGGACGAAGGCGAGAAGGTTCTCGTGTTCGGCGACCGCGACGCCGACGGCGTCACCGCGACGACGCTTATGTGCGAGGCGCTCGCGATACTGGGCATCGACGTGAGCTACCGCATGCCCAACGAGGACGAGAAGTACGGCTTGTCGTGCATGGCGATAGACGAAGCGCTCGCCAACTACAGCAGCCTTATTGTGACCGTCGACTGCGGCATCTCCAACCACGCCGAGGTGGCCTACGCCGCCGAAAAGGGCATCGACGTGATCATCGTCGACCACCACGTGCTCCAGGCCGGGGAGGCGCCGGCCGCGCTCGCCCTCATCAACCCGAAGCTCGCCGATTGCGGCTACCCGTTCCGCGACCTCTCGGGCTGCGGCGTCGCCTACAAGCTGTCCAGGGCCTTGCGCTTCGCCAAAAGCGGGCTCTACAAGCAGCAGGTCGCCCTGCTCAACGTCAGGCCCGTCAAGGACGCGTACGTGCTCGAGGCCGTCAGGATGTCGAACCTCGTCGAGACGGGCCGCATCACCGAGACCATCGTGCCCGGCATGATCGAGCTGGAAAAGACCAGGCTCGTGCCGTTCCTCAAGGACAGGCAGATATTCGTCTGGGACGCGGACATACAGAAACGGTTGCTCGCCAAGGCGCTGGGCAAGGCAGCCGAGGTGAACTTCTACGACATCCGCCCCGACATCGGCAAGCTGATACCGCAGGCGGCAGGCGCGAGCCTCGTTCGGCTGGCCGAGAAGTCGAAGCTCGGCCGCTATGTCGACAAGGCTCCCGGCGAGCTCGACACCTTCGTCAACCTCTTCACCTCGTTCGTGCTCCGGACGACCGCTACCGACCCGGAGGCGGAGGCCGACGCGCTGCAGCTCGTCGCCCTGTCGACGATAGCCGACCTTATGCCCCTGCGCGACGAGAACCGGATCCTCGTCAGGCAAGGCCTGGCCGCGCTCAACAAGAAGCCGCGCAAGGGCGTCGCGGAGCTCATAGCCAGGCAGAACCTCGTCGGCAAGAAGATTGGCGCCAACGACACGGCCTGGCAGCTGACGCCCGTGATAAACGCCGCCGGGCGCATGGGCAGGCCGGACGTCGCCGTCAAGCTGTTCCTGTCGGACGACGCCGCCGACCGCGGGATCCAGGCAGACACCCTGCTCGGCCTGAACCAGGAACGCCGCCGCCTGGGCGCCGAGTGCTGGGACGCCGTCTACCCCGCTGCCCGCGAGGCCGCCGAGGCCGCCGGAGGCAGGTACGTCATCGTCGGCCGCGCCGACATCTTCCGCGGCATAACCGGCATCGTAGCCTCGAGGCTCGCGGACACCTTCAAGGCCCCGGCGGTCGCCGGCACCTTCATGGCCGACGGCACCGCCGTCGCCTCGGTACGCAGCGCCCGCGGCTTCAACGTCAAGGGATTGCTGGAGCACTGCGCGGCGCTATTCATCGACTACGGCGGGCACGACGCCGCCGCCGGCTTCAGCATGAACGCGGACAAGTGGCCCGAGTTCGAGCGCATGGCCGCCGACTACCTTTCCGCCGTCGACCTCGACCAGAGCGAGGAGACGATCGACGTCGACGCGGAATTGCCGCACGAGTACCTGACCCCCGCCCTGGCCGAGCTCGTCGACCGCTTCGAGCCGTACGGAGAGGGTAACCAGAGCCTGGTGTTCATGGCCAAGGCCGTACCGATAGTGCAGGTCGACATCGTCGGCAAGCAGGAAAAAAGCCACCTGAAGCTGCTCCTGGACTTCGGCGCCAACCGCTGGCCCGCCCTGTGGTGGAACTCCGCCGAGCGCTACAAAAAAGACTTCGTCGAAACCGACCGCCTCGACCTCGTGTTCCGCCTCCAGCGCAACTACTGGAACGGCCAGGAAACCCCGCAGTTAGTTATTGTAGACGCCAGAAAAGCCGAATAAGGCCCTGGTGGACTTCAGGTTGCGGCGTCTCCGCGCGCCATGGATGGTGCGCCCTCCAACAGCGCGAACGCCTGGCGTTCGCGGACGTCATGGATGACGAGAAGCCGCAGCTGGTGATAGTGGACGCCCGGAAAGCGGAATAAAGCCCCGGAGTACTTCCAGTCGCGGCGTTTCCGCGCGCCAGGGACGGCGCGCCACACAACCGCGCGAACGTACACGTTCGCGGACGTCATGGACGACGAGACGCCGCAGCTGGTGATAGTGGACGCTAGAAAAGCCGAATAAGGCCCTGGTGGACTTCAGGTTGCGGCGTCTCCGCGCGCCATGGATGGTGCGCCCTCCAACAGCGCGAACGCCTGGCGTTCGCGGACGTCATGGATGACGAGAAGCCGCAGCTGGTGATAGTGGACGCCCGGAAAGCGGAATAGCCTGGAATACGAATTTTGCACAGAGCCAGCGCGAGCAGTGCGGAGCGCTGGGAGAAGATGAGGTAAGAAAGAATTACAGGCTCAAAAAATAACCAATGCACTATACTAAAAAGTGTAATAAGTACTTCGAACCATGTGGCCAATCCCCAAGCGCCGGTGCCTGCAGCAATG
>CAZKJA010000076.1:0-12293 GCA_964552925.1 uncultured Treponemataceae bacterium | reverse complement strand
AGGACGAGCTATCCAGCTACATACGGGGGAAGATCAAGAATTACATGAGGAAATAAAGGAGCGCGCCCCGGCTTCGCCGGGCGCGCTCTACGCGAGTACTCCCCGCGGGATCTTCGTTCGCGTCCGCTGTTGGAAGCCCTTCTCCTTCGATAGCAAGATAGTCGGGGAGGGCTTCGTCGCTACCTCGCCAGAGTGTCGCATCCCTTGATGAGGACGTGACTCCCATACCGTGTCGGCATAACCGCGATCGCTACCATTACACTTATATATACAGCGGGCATAGGTAAAGCGATGCTACGGCTCTCTCAGGCCGATTCCAAAAATTTTGCTTGCATAACAGCAAAGTACTATGCTTTAAAACGCCTGTGTGGAACGTAGGAGAAAACCCATCACGCCACGGGAAGACTGCGGGCATGGTCATTAGCCATGGAGGGTCTTGACTATAATTACTGTTTTACCTCGTGCTTGGATGGAGGTGGGTTTATGGACACGGAAAAATTGATGAGACTATCAATGCGGCGCCTGATAATGTTTGGGGTATTGATATCGATTGTTGCCTTCTTTTTCACGAGCTGTTCCGGAAAGGAACCCATCCGCGTTGGCTTTGTAGCCCAGCTTACAGGCGTCCAGGCCGAACTGGGAGTTCAGGAACGCAATGGAGTCCAGTTGGCAGTCGAGGGCATCAACGCTACAGGCGGTATAGTCGGGCATCCTGTCGAGTTGATTGTACGGGATGACCTAGGCACTCCAGAAGGCGCACAGACCGCCGATCGCGAGCTGATCAAAGCCGGGGTCGTCGCCATTATTGGTCACGCGACCAGCGCGCAAACGATGGCAGGACTGGCCGTGACAAATCCTGCCCGCGTCGTGATGCTCAGCCCGACAACCACAACTCCGGAATTGAGCGGCCAGGACGATTTATTTTTCCGCGTCGCTTACAGCCTTGTAGACAGGGCAAGTGGTTTAGCCCAACGTATTTTTCTGGAGCGCCAAATAACTCAGATAGCCGTTATCCACGATACCGATAACGCCGCCTATTCCAGGGCTTACCTGGAAGCCTTTGCGGATAAATATCGATCGCTGGGCGGCAAACTTGTCGCCGAAGTCGACTTTTCGTCGAAGGCACAGCCGGACTTTGCCCCGTTGGTGGCGCGGTTGCGCGCGAGCGAGCCCGCCGGGCTCCTGATCATCGCGGCGGATATCGACACGGCGATGATCTCCCAGCGAACCCGTCTGATGGGCTGGCCGATCCCCTTATTCACCTCGTCCTGGGCGCAGACGGAAACCCTGATCAACAACGGCGGCCAGGCTGTCGAAGGATTGGAAGTCGAAATTGCCAATTCCATGAATAACCAGACATCGGACTATCTTGATTTCAAAACGCGATATCAAGCCAGGTTCGGGCAGGCGCCCTCCTTCGGCGCCACATCGGGATATGAAGCGGCCAAAGTACTGGCGGTCGCCCTGCAAGAGACCGATGGCCAGGCCGAGGGACTGGCGAAGGCGATCGTAGGCATCAAGAAATTCAAAGGCTTGAACGATACTTTTTCCTTCGATCGATTTGGTGATGTAATTCGTCCCTTCTGTCTGGCTACCATTCGTGGTGGAAAATATGTAGATCTCGAAGTCTTGAAACAAACGGAACCTTGAGGTAGGCATATTGATGAGTCAGGGAAAATCGCTTGCTCTCGCTCGAGTCCTGCAACGTTTGTTGCTCTTGCGCTTATTTCTACCGCTGGCGGCTTTGAGCGTGATCGCGATTTGCGGAGCAGGCTATCTGGGCATGCGGACTCTCGAACACCAGCAGCATCAGAGGGCGCAATCCATGGCTCGAATAGTGGATCATTTTCTGGATCAAGCGGCTCGGACCTTGGACGCGGTCGCGCGGGTCGCCGAGGTCTCGCCAACGGATGACCTTATGACGTATATGCAAGGCACCTGGGAGGCATACGGGTACTTCGATACCCTCTACTTTTTGGATGTACACAGCAAGATCACGTTGCTGGCGCCTCCCGACCAGCGCTATCTGGGTTTGGATATGTCCAACCTGCCGTACTTTCAGCAGGCTGAAGAAAAGAAGAAGCTGGCAATTTCCCACCCTTTTATATCGTTGAGGACAGGCAACGCGACGGTTTACCTGGTCAGGCAACTTGCCCAGGGAGGACGGGTGGTCGGCGAATTGAATCTGGGTTTGCTTCAGGATGAGATCGCGCACGGAAAAGACGTACCAGGCCAGGACACGACTTTTCTAATGGATCAGTCTGGAATGCTGCTGGCTCATCCCTCTCTTGATCTGGTCAGGCAGCAGACCAATCAAAGCTACCTGGAGATATTTCGCCGTGGGCTGAGCGGGGGTGCCACGCTGGTTTATGAATACGCGGGGACTATGGTTCTGGGCAGCGCGGACCGAGTCGAACGGGCCGGGTGGGTCGTCGTGAATCAGGTTCCGTTGTCCGTCTCCATAAGCCCTTACGTATTGGCAATGTGTCTGACGCTCCTGACATTACTGGCCATCTGGCTGGCGCTGACATGGAATCTGCGCGGACAGCTCCATGGACACATCGTCGTCCCGTTGGTGCAACTCAGCCGCGGGATCGGCGCGCTAGCGAACGGGGATTTCGATCGCGGCAAGGCTTTTGCCGACATTCCGACCGCCTTTGCCGAATTGACCACACTCGCCGCGGACTTCAAGCAGATGAGCGATGCGCTTGAGGTGCGACAGGTCGCGCTACAGGAAAGCGAGCAACGGTATCGCCTGGTTTTCGAAAACTCGCCGGTCTCGATCTGGGAAGAGAATTTTTCCGGCGTAAAAGCGTTTATGGACGGCCTGAGGGAGGAGGGGGTCATCGACATGGAGGCCTACCTGGTCCAGCATCCGGAAACGCCGCGGAAATACGCCGATCTGGTAAAGATTGTAGACGTGAATCAGGCCGCCCTTACGTTGCACGAGGCCGCGAGCAAGAACGAATTGTTGACAAGCCTCGCCCGTATGCTGACTCCGGAATTTTTCGGCACGTTTCGTGAAGAACTACTATGCCTGTGGAACGGGGAAACGGCGATGTCCAGCGAGACGATCATCAAAACCCAATCGGGTGAATTCCGGAACGTGGCAATCTATTTATCCGTTTGTCCCGGCTACGAGGCGACGCTTTCCAAAGTCCTGGTTTCACTCACCGATATCACCGAGCGCAAACGAAATGAAAAGCAAATCATCAAGCTGAGCCGCATACATGCCGTGCTCAGCAATATCAACCAGGCAATTGTCAGGATCCGCGATACTGACGCCTTGCTCAATGAGGCCTGCCGTATCGTCGTGGAGTATGGGAAGTTCCCGATGGCTTGGGTGGGTATGGTGAACAGCCAGACAAACCGGGTCGAGGCCAGAGCGTTTTTCGGCGCTCCAGCCGGGTACCTTGCCAGTATAGATATCGACCTGGGAGATCCTCTTCGGAACGATGGACCTACGGGTATTGCGGTAAGGACCGGAACGCATGGGATATCGAACGACATCGCCGGCGTTGAAAGCACGGCGTCATGGCGAGATGATGCCTTGCGTTTCGGGTACAAATCGTGCGCGATTTTCCCGCTGGTCGTTTTTGGAAAGAACGTCGGCGCGTTCAACCTGTACTCTGGCGAACGGTTCTTTTTCAACGACGACGAAATCAAGCTGTTTGACGAAATGGCCAAGGATTTGTCGTTTGCCCTGGAGTATGGACAAAGCGAGAACGAGCGTAAGTTGGCCCAGACGGAGCTGGCCCGGCTCAATGCCGAACTGGAGCGGCGCGTGGAGGAGCGGACCGACGAACTGGAAACAAAAAACCGGGAATTGGAAAGCCTGAACAAAATGTTTATCGGCCGGGAACTCCGGATGGTGGAGCTCAAGGAGCGGATTAAGGAACTTGAGGCTCAGAGTGGATAGGCAACCATGAGGACAGCGGCAAGAACGCGCGTCCCTTGTGTTAGTACCATAGATGGTTAGGTCTGGAAACGTATAGTCGGTTTTTTTGTGCTTAATTGATTAGATACATCTTGATAATAATATATATATGAAATATAATTAAACATCGTTATGGAGGAACATCAATGGATATGAACTCGCTTCTGGTTTTCGGTGCGGCCCTGGTACTCTACTTTGCCTGGAAACGCCTCGGCCCCAACCGCGCAGCTCCAGGCAAGGTCATACTCGAGAAAATTGCAGGCGGGGCCATCATCGTCGATGTCCGTACCTCAGGCGAGTTCTCGTCGGGCTCATATCCCAGGGCGCGCAACATCCCCCTGGATGTCCTTGGGTCGAAACTCGACAAGCTCGGAGCAAAGGACAAGAGCGTCATCGTCTACTGCGCCTCCGGTTCCAGAAGCGTCCCAGCCACAAAAATCCTCAAAGCGGCCGGCTTTACAGACGTAACAAACGCCGGCGGCCTCCACTCCATGCCCCGCTAGCGCTCCTGTCCCTCGTTTGCTCCCGCATCGCCAGAACAATTATATAAAGTACGAGTTCCAATCCGAAGAGCTCCGGCGGTTTTCCATCACCGTCCCAAAAAGGCCAGAAGTTCGTGGTTCACCTGCTCCGCATGGGTCCATGTTATCCCGTGGGGGCCGCCCGCAATCGTCGCGAGACGCGCTCGCTTCACCGCCTGTTGCATTCTGGTCCCCGTATTGGCGATGGGGAGTATCCGATCGGCGTCTCCATGGATCACCAGGACTGGGATGTCGATCTTCGCTAGCTCCTTGCGGAAATCGGTTCCCCAGGACGCGACGCAGTCGAGGGTAGCCTTGGCCGAAGCCCCTGCCGCGACGTTCCAGGCGCTTTGGATTGCCTGTTCGCTTACAAGGGTTCCCCTCAGGACGTCCGCGTTGAAGAAATCACCCAGGAACGTAGAGATGAAGGCGGGTCTGTCAGCCAGGACCGCCTTTTCAATGCCTTTGAAAACGCTCCCGTCGAGGCCCTCGGGATTGTCCGCGGCCTTGAGGAGGCAAGGCGTGACGCAGGAGATGAATACGGCCTTCTCCACACGCTCCGAACCGTAGCGGCCTAGGTAACGGGCGACTTCGCCGCCTCCCATGGAGAAACCGACCAAGGCAACATGCCGCAGGTCCAGCTTGCCCATGAGGACCTCAAGGTCCTGGGCGAGGGTTCCGTAATCATAGCCTTGGTAGGGGCGGGATGAGCGGCCGAAGCCTCTGCGGTCATAGGCGATGACGCGGTAGCCCGCTCCAACAAGGGCGGACACCTGCTTTTCCCAGGAATCGCAACTCAGCGGCCACCCATGTATGAGTACCACGGGTTTTCCCTCGCCATAATCCTCGTAATAGAGATCTATCTCGCTTGAATTCTCCTGGCTCACTCTTATGAAAGGCATGGGTTCCTCCTCGGCCTTATTCGATCAAACGCTTTCCTATGATTTCCCAATCGAGGACCGCGAAAAAAGCCTCGATATATTTGCCACGATCCAACTGGAAATCGGCCATGTACGCATGCTCGAATACGTCGAGCACAAGGAGCGGCCGAGCGCCGGCTAGGTGGCCGCCGTCGTGCTCGTCTATCCATGCGTTGAATAGTCTGCCCGATACTCCATCCTGGTAAAGCACAACCCAGCCGATGCCACGCATTGCGCCGGTGGCGATGAAATCTTTCTTCCAGGCATCGAAACTACCAAAATTCGCATCGATCTTTCCGAAGATCAGGGCGCCTTTGACAATGGCGCCTTTCGCACCGAGATTCTCGAAGTAGAGCTCATGGAGCCGCATGCCATCGAATTCCCAACCGAAGCGGCGTTTGAGCTCGGCGTATTCCGGCGTCTTCTCCTTGCCGTCCTCCAGGAGTGCGGCGAGCTTCTCCGACAGACCGTTGGCGTTCGCCACATACCCTTTATAGAGCTTGAGGTGCGTGCCGATCAGCTGGGAGCTGAAGCCGGCCATCCCGGCTAATCTTGGGTATTCAACCGCCACGAATGGCGCCGTTGCCTTTGACATGGATCCTCCTGGTTTCCTTGCATCCTGCGAATGGACATTCGCCACTGCGAAAATGCTCAACGTCAAAATAAGCGCGACTACAGCGTTTTTCATATAACTCCATTATGGTTTGTCTAGTTCCTCGAAGCTTGTGTCTGAGGGTCCAAAGATACCACCGAAGGTATATCCAGCAACTTGTCATTGCTTCCAGTGGTATCGAATATCGGACAGCCACAAGCTTCGAGGAACTATCTATGGCTTGCCCTGATCAAGTCCTAGAGCCTCTGCCACTCCCTTTCCATAAGCCAGGTCGGCCTTCATGCAATTGCCCACATGCCTCAGTTTGATCTCCCGGGGAGCGTCAGCGAGAGATCTCGCCGTGTTGCCGAATAGAGCCTGGCGCTGGCCCTCGTTCATCAGCGCGAACAGCTTCCCCGGCTGGCTATAGTAGTCAGCGTCCTCCCTGTGGTCCCAGCGGTCGGCCGCCCCTTCCAGTTCCAGCGAGGGTTCCGCGAAGAGCGGCTGCTCGGCCCATTCCCCATAGCTGTTCGGTTCATAGCTGATAGCCCCACCGAAGTTGCCGTCCACCCTCATCGCGCCGTCGCGGTGGTAGCTGTGGCGGGGGCACCGGGGGGCGTTCACCGGAATAAGGCCGTGGTTCACCCCCAGGCGATAGCGTTGAGCGTCGCCGTAGGAGAAGAGCCGACCCTGCAACATCTTGTCCGGCGAGAAGCCTATCCCGGGAACGATGTTCGCCGGGTTGAAGGCGGATTGCTCCACCTCGGCGAAATAGTTTTCCGGGTTGCGGTTAAGCTCAAGCTCGCCCACCTCGACGAGGGGGAAATCCCTGTGGAACCATACCTTCGTCAGGTCAAATGGATTGTAAGGCAACTTCGCGGCCTCTTCTTCCTCCATTACTTGGATGTAGAGGGTCCATTTGGGGAAGTCGCCTCGCTCGATGCTCTCGTACAAATCCCGCTGGTTGCTGTCTCGGTCCTTCCCGACGATGGTCTCAGCCTCCTGGTCGGTCAGGTTCATTATGCCCTGCTGGGTCTTGAAGTAGAACTTGACCCACCGCCGCTCGTTTTTCGCGTTGATGAAGCTGAAGGCGTGGCTCCCGAAGCCATGCATGTGGCGGAACGAGGAGGGAATACCGCGATCGCTCATTGTGATTGTTACCTGGTGGAGCGCCTCGGGGAGAGATGTCCAAAAATCCCAGTTGTTGTGAGGGCTGCGAAGGTTGCTGCGAGGATCCCGCTTTATCGCGTGGTTCAAGTCAGGGAATTTCAGGGGATCGCGCATAAAAAAGACAGGAGTATTGTTGCCCACAAGATCCCAATTGCCCTCGCCTGTATAGAATTTCAGCGCGAAGCCGCGAATGTCGCGCTCCGCGTCGGCCGCTCCGCGCTCCCCCGCGACTATTGAGAATCGTGCAAAGACTTCCGTCTTCTTGCCGACCGCCGAGAAGATGTCGGCCTTGCTGATGCCTGTGATGTCATGCGTCACCGTGAAGTTGCCGTAGGCGCCGGATCCCTTGGCATGCATGCGCCTCTCGGGTATCACCTCGCGATCGAAGTGGGCAAGTTTTTCAAGGTACCAGACATCCTGGAGGAGAGCCGGCCCCCGCTTGCCAGCCGTGATGATGTTCTGGTTGTCCGCGACCGGGGCCCCTGCATCGGTCGTGAGTTTTCGGCTTTCCCCTTCATGCATATTTTTACCCTCCGGCCTCCAGCGCTGAATAGAACCGCCTGCGACACGATTACAATGTAAGCCCGATGGAGGAATCCGATCCGCCGGAGGAGTCCTGATTATTTTGTGGGACTGTAGCAGCCAGAATGTAGGAAACGTCCTACATTCCGGGCAACACCAAAGATATGTCGATAAGTACAGTCAGAGCGGCTATGGAAATATTATAAGGAGGGTTTGACTGCACATGTTTGTGCATGCACGAGGGATCGAAATGGAAACTCCGTAGTCGACGCCAGGCGACAAAGAATTGGATTCACTTTGGTAGAGTACCGCGATATTCCGGATGAAGAAAAATCTCCTCTCGATGTTACCGGAAAAAAACGATAAAATCTTGGCGTAGCATTTTCCTGATTCAGCTTCTGGAAGTAATCCGCAACGACGCCTATCCGCTACGCCGAATCCTGGAAAGGAACGACTTGAACGCGGTGCCGATACGTGTTTCTTTAGGTGGCAACTACATAGAAGTCAACGATTCTATCCACCCAAGGACGGGCAGCAAGCAGCGCGCATTCTACTGTGCTTCCCCAGCCTTGAACGGGCGAAACCATATGTGCGCCTCTAAGCGAGCAGATGCACCACGGATGACAATCACATTTATAAAACTAAGGTATATATGGTTGTATTAGTTCCTCGAACCTTGTACCTGCCTCAACGGGCATATTTGGGAAGGTACGAGGCGCCAACCTTAAGCGGGGTGACAGCCTCCTTGAGCCAAATCCTTCTAGCTTCACTACTTAGTTCCTGCTTCGATAGGAACGGCCGCGCGCTGTACAACCAGCCCATGCACCCGGCAATCCTGCTACGGGATATCCCTGCCAACTCGGCATGCACTTCCGCCGTCGGCTTGCCTGGGCCGACGCGGTACGGTTTCTGGTAGTTGTGGAACACGAGGTGGGTCATGAATCGCGCAAGGCCGTTCGCCGTGTTCCGTGTATAGCAGGTGCTCTCCCTGCGGAAGGCGGCGATGTCCTTGCGGAGTTCACGGTCGTAGTAATTCACCGGGAAAAGCGGGTTGAGCATGGTCCGGGGTGCGGTCGAGGGCCAGGTCTCGTGGATGAAGCTCCGTCCGGCCAGTGCCTGTGCAAGCGCCGGCACCCGCCGGACCGAAAGCGGGTAGGCGTAGTGCTCGTCGGTCCAGAGCCTGAGCAGGGGAAGGGTCGAATGGTCCCACAACCTTGGGATCAGCTTGAGGAGGCTGGCGAAAGATGTCTCAACGGCGTTCTTCGGAGCGCGGAATGACATTTCGAGTTGCTCCCGCACCTGTTTCTGGTGCCTGGTCATGCGGCCCTTCCGCCTGATGGTTGCATGGGTAAGTCCATACAGGAACTGGGATTGCTGGCCGATGAGCAGGTTGATCTGGTTGGGGAAGTATTGCGACCGGTCGAAGCTCTCGAAACCGTCGGCGACAAGGTGCTCCGAGAAGCGCAGGCCTGAAAGCAATTGGCCGTGAATTGCTAGCGAGTTCCTCGAGAGCCTGTCGATACGGTTTTGGACGCTTTCCACCGAGCAACCGAGGTGCTTGGCGATCGAGCTCAGGCTCTCGCCTTGGCTTACGGCGCGATGGATTTCCTTGAGGTCGAACGATCGCTTGGTGTAGTAGTCGATGGAAAATGTGCGCTCGGAGAAGCCACTGCCGCACACCAGGCAGCTGAAGCGCAGAACAGTGCCGACGACCAGCGTCTCGTAGGATCCTGTGTGTTTCCAGTGGCTGTGATAGCCGCTGGATTCGTCAAAGTGGTGTGTGCAATGTGGGTTCGGACAGAAGGATGGAACCATGATGTACCTCCACCATGGTTACTTAATTGAGGGCACCGGCGCTTGGAAGCTGGGCACAAGGTTCGAGGAACTAGTAAAAATTTTGTTGACAGTTTTAAAAAACACAAGTTATCATACAACCTACAAGTTGTATGAAAAGAAAAACCGAGGACATAACGTTGCTTAAACCGGTCAAGCGCAGGAATGTGAAGGACCAGGTTTTCGAGCAACTCAAGGACCATATCCTCAAACGCGTATGGCTTCCGGGGGCGAAGATCCCTTCGGAGAATGTACTTGTCGAGGAACTCGGCGTGAGTCGGGTATCGATACGCGGAGCGGTGCAGATGCTCGCGAGTCTCGGATTGGTCGAAACCCACCAGGGCGGCGGGACTTTCGTACGCGAATACAAGGGAGAGATTTTCCTGAATCCGCTGTTTCCCATGCTCGCGCTGGAAGCGACGGATATTTTCGACGTGCTCGAATACCGCAAGATAATCGAAACGGGGACAGTCGCTGTGGTGGTGGAAAAAGCCGACGAGGCGGCGATAGTTGCCTTGGAACGGGCCTACGATAAAATGGTGGCAGAATCGTCTGATGTGCACCGCTTCGCTTCCGCCGATCTTGAGTTCCACCTTGAGTTGGCTAAGTCGACGGGGAATCCTATCATCATCAAGATAAATGATTTCATAAAGACCCTTCTGAGCGTCTCCATGGATGACATCGTTATCAATCTGGGTGTCTTGGATGGGCTCAATTATCATCGCAAGATACTTGATGCCATAAAGGCGCGCGATGCGGAACTCGCTCAATCCCTAATGAAGGATCACATCTTCCGTACCATCGAACGCCTCAAAAAAGAGGGAAAGAAATGACGGATCCGCGGAAGCTGGACCCGCGAAGATCTCTCGTTCTCACGAAAAAGTTGAGTCCCCGCGGCGTATTCATCAACATCGTCGCTCCGAGTGCTGAAGAAGCCAGGGCACGAAATAAGTATGTACAGGAATGGAGTGAATAATGGCAGCTGTTGCAACGGCGGAACGATTGAACGAGATCGCCTCGATATTACGCGCGAATGTTGTGCGCATGATCGGAGTCGGCAAGGCCGGCCATCTGGGCGGTTCATGCTCGCTTGCGGAAATTGTCGCGTGCCTGTATTTCGGGAAAATGCGCTTCGATCCCGCGGATATACGGAATCCAGACCGCGATCGATTCCTGCTGAGCAAGGGACATGCAGTCCTCATCCAATACGCCGCGCTGCTGGAGCTAGGCGTAATCCCGCGCGAAGAGATCACCAAGGTCAAGACCATCGCGGGGATGCTCCAGGGACATCCCGATATCACGTATACGCCCGGGATCGAGGCGGTGACGGGGTCGCTGGGACAGGGACTCTCGATAGGATTGGGCATGGCGCTATCGCTCCGCATGGACAAGCGGCCATCCAGGGTTTTCGTCATCATGGGTGACGGGGAATTATCCGAAGGGCAGCTATGGGAAGCCGCGATGGCCGCTTCCCGGTACAAGATGGACAATATGGTCGGCATCGTTGACCGCAACCGCATTCAGGCGACCGGACCGACTAAAGACATATTCGATATTCCGGATATCGAAAAAAAATGGGAAACCTTCGGTTGGAATGTGATTACCATCGACGGCCATGACGTCAAGGCGATTCTCGGTGCCCTCGACGCCGCGGAAGCGACAAAAGGAAAGCCCACGCTTATCGTGGCCGATACAGTCAAGGGCAAGGGGGTTTCATTCGCGGAAAATACGGCAGCCTTCCATAACGGAATCATGAACCTGGAACAATACGAGCGGGCATTGGCCGAGATCGAAGCTGCGCGGACAGCGGCGGTCTAGGAAACGGAGGATACAAGCATGATGATTTCCAACAATCTGAGGACAGCCTATGGATCGGCCCTGCAGGTTCTCGGTAGAAAATATCCTAACGTAGTGACCCTGGAAGCGGACTTGGGCAAATCCACCCAATCGGTCATGTTCCAGACGGAATTCCCTGACAGGCATTTCGAGATGGGCATAGCGGAACAGAACATGGCGTCGAGCGCGGCAGGCTTCGCATTGGCGGGCAAGATGCCCTTCATCCATACCTTCGCCGTTTTCGCATCCGGGAGGTCCTACGATCAAATCCGCAATTCCATCTGCGTCCCCAACCTCAGCGTAAGGATCTGCGGTTCCAGTTCTGGGCTTTCGGATTACGGCGACGGGAAAACCCACCAATCGGTCGAGGACATGAGCCTTATGAGGGCGATCCCGAACATGACGGTCGTCTGTCCCGCCGATTCCATCGAAGTCGCCAAGATGATGGAATGCCTTCCGGATTGGAAAGGACCGGTCTATATCCGTTTGAACAGGAACGATCTTCCTCTCATTTACCCCGAGAACGAAAGCTACCATATCGGGAAGGTGACGAAAATGAGGGAGGGGACGGATGTCGCGATATTCGCGTGCGGCGTCATGGTTTCCAAAGCTCTCGAGGCGGCTGAATCCTTGGCGCCGAGCGGTATTTCCGCACGCGTACTCAATGTCGGGACCATCAAGCCCTTGGACAGGGAAGCTGTGATCGAATACGCGCGCGGGGTAAGCGCCATAGTTACAGCTGAGGAGCATACCATTATCGGCGGTTTGGGCTCGAGCATTGTCGAAGCCCTGCGTAGCGTCGCGCACGCTCCAGTAGAATTCATAGGCATACAGGACAAATTCGGGACTTCGGCTGAAAATTACACGGTGATTATGGAAAAGTACGGACTCACCGCATCGGCGATAGATACCACGGCCCGGAAATTATTGGGGAAATAATCTTAGTCATACCTGAGCGCTAC
>CAZKJA010000075.1:0-12293 GCA_964552925.1 uncultured Treponemataceae bacterium | reverse complement strand
GAGCGGAGCGAGGAAGAGGCGCCAGGGATGGCGCCGGAAGCGAGAACCCCGGCCTGGAACGAGCGAACAGGAAGTTCGCGAGTGGAAGGTCAATTCCCCTAGGGGAATTGAACCGCAGAAAACTGCTTGGGCGCAGGCTTCGACGAATCAGCCGATGGCTATGTTAGTCAGCGTACAGACTCCTTCCAAGCGGGATGCGTACCTTATAACCAACAAGAGGGACGACGACTGAAATCTGTCGTTTGGGTTCCTTATCCATACTTACGGAGGTTACGAATGAACGCAGATCAGATCAAGGGAAGGGCAAAGCAGGTCAAGGGCAAGGCGGAGGAAAAGGCCGGCAAGATTCTCGATGATAAAAAACTGAAGACCAAAGGGACTATAAACAAGACCCTGGGCAAGGTGCAGGCGCGGTTCGGCGATCTCAAGAATGATCTTTCGAAGAAGTAATCGCGCAATGGAGAATCGACCTTGCATGCGATTCGTCACGGAGCCAAGAAAACATTCGCGTTGGCGACCGGACGAACGTGTGAAGGTCGACACGTCATAGGCATGTGCAAGCATGCAAGGAGACATACCATGAAGATGAAGTTTTTACTGATTTTAGTCATGTTCGCCATGATATTCGGAATGAGTTCGTGCATCACTACCAAAGCGAAAGACGATAAGTTGACCGGAACCCAGCGTGGCGAAGTAGCCAGCCTGACGATGGAACTTGTCGAGAACGACTTGAAGCTGCTCGTCATGCAGATCAGCACGACCAATTCATTGCTACAATCGCTTATTCAATCTGAGCAGGTAGATATTTCCAAGGCTTACCAGGAATATGTCGCTACTTTCAACGCCACGAAAGACACCGCCGACCGATTCTTTGCCCACAGCGACACGGCGAACATGCAGACACAGAAATTCTTCGATGAATGGCGCACGCAGGGAAACGCGTATGAGAATGCCCAGGTTCAGGCCCTCAGCGAGAAGCGTCGCGTGGATCTAAACGCCGTCTATACCGATGTCTCAAAGGCGAGCGTCGGCGTGAAGGGCGCTCTCAAAGCGTATGTCGTAACCACGAATGAAATAAAGACGTACTTCTCGACCGATCTTACATCGAAGGGCGTGGCCGCGATAGTCCCTGTTTCCCAGGCCGCGATCGGCGACGGTGTTTCGTTGAAGGAAGCGCTGGAGAGTCTGTATACGTCGATCAGCACGTTCCGCGCGGAATTATCAACAAGCGTCGCTGAAGTAAAGCCCGCCACTGGAGCGGTCGTCAGCAAGAGCGAGTAAACCAGAAAAAAAAACTTGTTATCGAGGCGAGCCGAGCCTCGGTAAAGCGAACGGTTTGCTTGATAGTCTGACTGGAATGGCTCCTGTGCCCAACAGGAGCCATTTTCACTTTTAAATGTACCTCGGTATTGGCGCTTTTCCTGCGGGGTTTCCTGCCACACACGAAAACCAACCTTAATAAGTCTTAATGGGATAGGCTGCAAGTTTCACACTCTCTTTATACCCTCCTCGGTATATTGAACGTGGAGACATGCAATGAGGAAGATCGCGGAATCCCTGGGTATCCTGAGCTTGGCTACGGCGGTCTCGTTCGTATTCCAACGCGCGGGGCTCACGGACACCAATATCGTCATGGCCTACCTCATAGGAGTAGTCCTGATCGCCATTCGGACTGACATGGCGATCGGTGTCTGCTCGTCCGCGGCATCGGTGTTGCTGTTCAATTTCTTTTTCACCGAACCGCGTTTCACGCTTGCCGTCTACGATGCGCAATATGTGTTCACGTTCGCGGTCATGCTCGTAGTTGCGCTCATAACGAGCGCCTTGACGTCGAGGATCAAGACGCAGGCGGACGCGGCCATCGAACGCGAGGCAAGAACCGCCGCGTTGTACCGTCTGGGACGTTCGCTCCTCGAGGCGGAAGACGAGAACGCGATGCTGGCGGCCGTACAGGCAAGAGTCGCCGAAACGCTCCGGGGTACTGCCCGGATCATGACTGAAGGGACAGGGGAGCCGCATCCCTCGAACGCAGCAGGACGCTTGGTCGTGCCACTCGAGGGTATCGCGGGCAAGCACGGCTTCCTCGAGTTCGAACGCCGTGGCAAGGGCGGCGTCATCTCGAATGATGACCGTTCATTGCTTGAGGCGTTCGCGGCCCAGCTCGTATTGGCTCTCGATCGTGAACGGAGCAACAAACAGCACGAAGCGGCCAGGGTGCGGGCGGAAACCGAACGCAACCGTATGACAATCCTGCGCTCCATCTCCCATGACCTGCGTACGCCGCTGGCCTCGATCGCTGGAGCCAGCAGTACCCTGCTCGAAGGGTACGGTAGCGTGAACAAGGAAACCAGGCAAGTGCTCCTTTCGGGAATCTACGAGGAGGCAAGTTGGCTGGCCGAGGTGGTAGAGAACCTGTTGAGCCTGAGCCGCCTGCAGAATCCCAACGTACTCATCCGGAAAACCGGGGAAGTCCTGGACGACGTCCTTTTTTCCGCGGTAGAGATGACGCGCAAGCGTCTGGGCAAGCGCTCGTTGACGGTCCAAGGGCCTGAGGAGTTCATCCTCGTGCCGATGGACGGTACACTGGTGGAACAAGCACTGGTCAATATCATCGACAACGCGATCCGCCATACGGCCGAAGGTACGAACATCCGGGTCGCGGCGGGAAGGACGGTTGACGGGGACGCTGTCGAGTTCGTCGTGGACGATGACGGCCCTGGGTTTCCCGAGGGATCGCTTGCGAAGGTATTCGACCCGTACAGCGCCGCCGGCGTCGAGCGTACCCGCGGCAAGGGAGGGGTGGGCCTCGGCCTCGGGATATGCAAGGCTATCGTGGAAGCCCACGGCGGCTCGATAGTGGCAGCGAACCGAAGCGGTGGCGGAGCCCGCGTATCCTTCACCCTGCCCGTGGCAGGAGGCAAGGCCCTATGAGCGAAGCTCTCATATTCCTTGTCGAGGATGAACGGGCCGTCCGCAACTTCATCCGCGCTACGGTCACTTCCCGGAAATACCGGTACCTCGACGCGGCGACGGGGGAGGACGCCCTGTCCCTGGCGGCGTCCCACATGCCTGACCTTATGCTCCTGGACCTCGGGCTGCCCGATATCGACGGTATGGAAGTCATCCGCCGCTTCAGGAAATTTTCTACGGCCCCGATCCTGGTGCTTTCGGCACGCGGACACGAGGATGACAAGGTCATGGCCCTGGACCTCGGAGCCGATGACTACCTCGTCAAGCCTTTCGGTACAGGCGAGCTGCTGGCGCGCATCCGGGCGGCCTTGCGCCATTCCGCTTTCATCAAGCGAAGCGCCGCCGGCGGATTGACGGTGTACCGTCTCGGCGGATTGGAAATCGACCTTGCGAAGCGCCGGGTAAGCCGAGACGCGGATGAAGTCCACGTGACGCCGACGGAGTTCAAGCTCCTCGCCGTCATGGCACGGCATCCGGGCAAGGTCCTTACCCACGCGTTCCTGGTCAAGGAAATATGGGGACCGCTCGCGGGCGACGACACGCAGTCATTGCGCGTCCATATGGCGAGCCTACGCAGGAAACTGGAGCGCGACCCGTCAACTCCGCTCGTATTCAGGACGGAAGTCGGGATTGGCTATCGAATGGCGGAAGACAGAATGGAGGGAGACGCTGATGAATGAACATGGAAACTCCGAAGGATCGATCTATCGACAATATATTGCCGAAGCCGTCGCGGCCGTAAGGAGCCGTCGCTTCGATGAGAGCGACACGTACTTGCGGCGAGCGCTCGCCGTCGACTATTCGCGGCCGGAGGCGTTCAACGCGCTTGGAATACTCATGGAATTCCAGGGAAACCCCCTACAGGCCCAGAACTACTACCGGGCGGCTCTTTCGCTCGATCCTACCTACGTTCCTGCGCGGAACAACCTCGACAGGACGGTAGGCCTGCGGCAAATACAATCGTGGGATTTGGGAGACAATTGAATCATGGACAAATCGATGCACTCGGTTATCGTGGCCGGTTGCGGGCGGCTCGGCTCGCACATCGCGGAATTCTACAGCGCTCAGGGCTTGGACGTCGTTGTCATCGACCGCGACGAGACGGCGTTCGAACGCCTCTCCTCCGACTTTTCCGGCTTCACTATCCCGGGATCGGTGGCGGAGTTCGGCGTGCTCGGGAAAGCCGGGCTGGACAAGGCCGATCTGTTCGTCGCGGTCACCGAAAGCGATACGCTCAACATCATGTGCGCGGAACTCGCCCTGAGGTATTTCAAGGTGCCAAGGGTGTTCGCGCGGGTGTATGAACCCTCGCTCGAGGAATTCTGCCTCTCGCTCGGCGTCCTCGCCGTTTCGCCGATCACCGCGACGACGGATCGATTCCTGGACGAGATACAGATGGCGAACGAAGAAAGGTACGCGCACCAAGTATGAGGATCATGATTGTTGAAGGCGGGGAAGAATCCCGTTACATCGTCCGCTCACTCCGCGCCCGGGGCTATGAGGTGATCATCATCAATCGCGATGCCGACGAGTGCCTGCGCCTTTCGAAGATGACCGACGCCCTCGTCGTCCACGGCGACGGAACGCTGCCCCGGGTCCTCGAGGACTCCGGCGTGCGATCGGTCGACCGCCTGCTCGCCCTCACTCCCCGCGACGAGGACAATTACGTGATATGCCGCATCGCCAAGCTGCGCTACGGCGTGAACGCCGTATTCGCCCTCGTGCATGACCCCGAGAACGAGGAAGTCTTCCAGGAACTGGGACTGGAAGGAACCTTCTCGGTCACCGCGACGGTATCTTCGCTTATCGAGCAACGCTCGGCGTCGCAGTCGATCCGTAGCCTGCAACCCCTCGCGGACGGCAAAGTGGGGGTCACGGAGGTGGTGCTTCCCGAAGGCGCCCCTTCGATAGGAATGGCCCTCAAGGATATTCGCTTCCCCTCGAGCACGCTCGTCGCGGCTGTCCTCCGGGACGGAGAGGTGATAATCCCGAATGGGAGTACGGTGCTGGCGCTTGGCGACACGTTGAGTTTCATCTCGTTGCCCGAGCGCCATGCGCAATCGCTCGAAGCCTTGGTCGGAGGGGAGTAGGATGTGCTTGTAGCCCTGGGTAGCATTCTCCTCATCGCTTCTGCGGCCTTCTTCATCCCCCTCGCCGTCCTGCCATTCAATCCGGACGAGTTGTCGCTGGCGCCTTCTTTCATGGTGCCTGGGCTGCTTCTTTTGGGTATCGGCTTTCTTTTCGTCCTCGCGCGGCGGCGCACGCAAGGCCGTTTCAATATCGACGAGCAGGAAGGCGCGATAGTAGTGACCGTCGCCTGGCTTGCCGTCACGGCCGCGAGCGCCTGGCCGTTCATGCGGATCAGCAGGCTGGATTTCTCCCAGGCCTTCTTCGAGGCGATGAGCGGTTGGACGACGACGGGACTCTCGATGGTCGACGTGGAACACGCCCCCAGGATCCTCCTTTTCTTCCGTAGCCTCATCCAGCTCGGCGGCGGCGCGGGCCTGGCTATCATCATGCTGGCGGCCTTCTCCTTGTCCATCGGCGCCGGGCTGTACCGGGCGGAAGGGAGGAGCTACCAGCTCGTCCCCAACGTCACCCGATCGGCAAAGCTCGTCGTCACCCTGTACCTGGGCTATACGGTCGCCGGCTCGATCGCGTTGACGCTTTCGGGCATGACGGTCTTCGACGCGGTGAACCATACCTTCTGCGCCGTTTCGACAGGCGGGTTCTCCACGAAAGCGGCCAGCATTGGCTACTGGGATTCACCCCTCATCGAAGCCGTGATCATCATCCTGATGATACTCGGCAATCTCAACTTCCTCAGTGTATTCGTCCTCGTCTCCGGCAAAGTCAAGGCCTTCATGCGGAACGCCGAGACAAAGCTTTTCATTCTATTGTCCATTGTCGGCATCGTGTTGCTTTTCGTGTCCGTTACGATAGGGATGTACGATTCGTTCTGGAAGAATATCAGGGTTGCGATTTTCGAGGCGATAACGGCCTTGACTACCACAGGGTTTTCCACGGTGAGCTACGTGAAGTGGAACGGTACGGGCATCCTTGTGATGATCGTACTCATGGTCGTCGGCGGCGGCATCTGTTCTACGGCGGGCGGGCTCAAGCAGTACCGCGTGTACGTCCTGACCAAGGCGGTCTGGTGGGAACTCCGACGTATGCTGCTTCCAAAACAGGCGGTAGTCGTACATCGCGCGATGGTCGGCGACGAAGACCGCATCGTCACCGACCGCCAGGTGATGGAGATCGGCGTTTTCGTGTTCCTGTATATGGCGACGCTCGCCATCGGAACCGGGATACTGGCAGTCAGCGGTTACAGTCTGCGCGATGCCGCTTTCGAGTTCGCTTCCGCTCTGGGAACGGTTGGCCTTTCCATCGGGGTCACCGCTGCTTCAACCCCGCCGCTCGCGCTCTGGACGATGACGGCCGGGATGTTCCTCGGCCGCCTGGAATTTTTCGTGATTTTCGTTTCCATCGCCCGGATGTTCAACGCGTCGCGAAGCTTGATCAAGCGATGAATTAATATTAACCCATGCATCGATTAGAAAAATGCCTTCATGTAGAGCGCGCAGCGGGGTATGTACGGATCCCATACGGTATCGGGTCCGGTGTGCATGGCGCCACCGAATTCGCTAGTATCATCGCCCGCGAAGAATGCGGCAAAGATGCCGAGCTCGAGGGAGACTATGGGTGACCACGTGATTTCGGCGATGAAGGCGCACGAGGCGTCGTACATATTCCATAATACGCCCGCGCTGGCCTTGAAACGGTCGTCTATTTCCTTTTCGAGCATTGCGAAACCGTACGCCTTGCCAAGCGTCGCCTTCGTCCCGCTTATCAGGTCCAATAGGCTGTAGTTCGCGCTATCGTCGGTTCCAGCGCCGATCCAGGCGACTTCCGCGCGGAGGGTCAGCTCGGCGATGGGTGCGAGCCACGAAATACCCGCGCACGCATCGATATCGTTCCGGGGCTCGAAGGCGCGGAGAGCATCGCCCTCTTCGACCAATACGAGGGCCGCCGCTTCGGCGTACAGGGTCAAGGGGCCAATGAATCCGGAGGCATCCGCGCCGATCCGGTATTCCGGATTCGACGACGCGTCCATAAGCGAACGCGAGAAGGAGATGGAAAGATCCACGGCATCCGTAAGGAGCGCCGCCTTGAGGCCGAATGGGAATTTCCCATAATCCGTTTCGGCGAGCGCTGGCACGGCGGAGGACAGGCGGCCTTGCGCGAGCGCGTAGGCTTCGAGCGAAAGACCGTATGCGGGCGTTAAAAAGAGGCGGATACCGGGCTTCCCTGGTATCGTATCACCTTCCATGCCGGGAAACGACGGAGAAGAAGTGCGAGCGCTAGGGTTGAATAGATAGCCGGATCCCCAAGCTACAGGTATGAGGCCCAACTGACCGTCGAGAAGCCCGAGCGAGAATTTCGCGTAGGCCTGGTCGAGGACCACCGCCCGGTGCAGATCCGTTCCGGGCAACAAGGCGGAAGGCTCGGGCGCAGTGGCGAGGCCAGCGTCGAAGGCTATCGCTTCCATGGAGGCGATGCCGTATGTCCACGTTGCGTGTCCTTCGGCCCTGAAGCCGGGACCCGATTCGTTTTTGTACTCGAGTCCCAGCCTGGTCGTGGAAAGGAAGCCCGATTCGGCAACGCCCGAGAGCGCCATCGATGCTTCTACGGTCTCGGAGCCGAATAACTCCCACGCGGTGTTGTTTTCCTGCGCGGAAAGACCGGCCGATACGATGAGGCATGAGATTGTCAAGAACGCGATGATCTTGTAGGGCTTCATGTCGCTCTCCTTACTTGTCGAACCTGGCCGGATCGAACAGCCTGTCATCGAGCTTTATGCCGAACGACGCCTCGAGGAGTCGCACTACTGTCTTGGAACCCGTTTTCGTATTGCGCATCTCCATGGTTGCGGCGCTCAGTTTCCCGGAAAAATCCTTATAATCATTGAACGCGAGCTCCTTGAAGAATCCCCCCTCCTTGGCGGACGAGAATGCAACTCTCAAGGGCAGTTCGAGTTTTTTCGACACGGTCATACTGAGCGCCTCGTATACGGCGCCTTTTCCCTTTGATTTGCCGAGGAGTTCCCATGTCTCGTCGGTTTCATTCGCAAGGTCGAAATCGTAGTCGCTCGCCCACGAGCCCGCACCGAGGTCCTCGTAGGAAAAATCTCCGCCTACACCCTGGACGGAACCGGAGCGTGAGGAGCCGGCGATCTTGCGGACGCGACCGGTGGAAGGAAAGAATACCCAGCTGTCGCTTCCGCTCGAAAGGATGCGGAGTCCGCGTATCGTCTTGGGCTCGGCGAAATTCACGAGCGAGTCGCCGTTGCCGCGCTCGGAACTCTCGATCACGAAGACCCGGCGCTCTCCGCCGTCGGCCGGGTACACGCTCATCTCGAAGCGCATGCGCGAGGTTGAAACCGCTTCGAGTTCGTCGATGCGCTTGACGATTGCTTGGCCGCGTTCATCGGCGAAGCATGTCAGTGCCGTCATGGCGAATAGAATGCCGGCTGATACTGTTCTTTTCATCGTGTTCATTTCGAAGCCTCCTTGAATTCCACAGATTCGCGTCTGGATCGAGCCTTATTGTTTTTCCCCAACGAGAGAAGCGCGGGAAGCAGCGAGAACGTGGGAATGAAGCACGCTAGTATGCCCAGAGAAAGTATGATCCCCAGGTCCATGATTCCCTTGAAACTCGCTACGAGGGCCAAGGAGCCGAATCCGATTAAAGTCGTAAGTGCGGATAAGCTCACCGCCTTAGATGAATCGGCGAACGCCGCCTCGATACGGGCGACGCCGCTCAGGCCATTCTCCCGCTGCCAGCTCGTCGCGACGTGCACGCCGTAGTCGATTCCCATGCCCAGGATCAGCGGAAGGGCGAGTATGCTCACGATGTTGAATTTTCCCAGGAAGGGATACGCGCCGAATACGATGAGTATGCCGAAGGCCAGGTTGGCTACCACCGCCGCCGTGAGGAGGATCGATCTGAATCCCAGGAATGTGAGGATGATCACGATCGTGGCGACTACGGCCCCCGCCTTCTTGGCTTCCTCGAGCGTTACCCTGGAGAACTCGAGCCCGAGCTGGAGCCCGCCCGTTACGCGTCGATCGATTGCCGTGAGGCCTTCGGAATATCGCATCAGCTCCTCGTCTCCCCTGAGGTCCGGAGAGGGATTGATCGATACGAGGTAATGATGCCCGTCCGCGCTCCGCAGGTCGCTCAGGATGTCGTCGGGAACGTCAGCCTCGTTCATGCGGCGGTCAATCGCGGCCATGGCGTTGATTCGCCTGTCCATCTCGCGGGCGAAGGCCGAATCGACAGCGGAAAGCCGCGCGAGCCCTTCCGGCGTTCCCGAGGCGGATTCCAGTCCTGCCATGAGGCTCGAGAATACTTCTTTCCCCGGAGCGCCCGTCTCGGCTCCCCGTATCTCGCGTATCATGGAATCGCGCTTGACGATGGGAAGGCAGTCCTCCCCGAGCGAGGCCGCGGCGAGGTCGGCGAATTCGATGATGTTCCATTCAAGCCTTTGTATCTCGTCCGCGAATTCCCTCGCGCTCGATTCGTTCCACGCTTCGGTTCGCGCGCGGCCGCTCTTCTCGCCTATCCTCTTGATGATGGCGAGCCTCGCATCCTGCTCCGTTTCATCGGGCAGGTAGTCCGCGAGCGATTCCGCGCGTTTGACGTATGGCGCCTTTTCCACGCGTGTCGCGAGAATGCGTGCTTCCTCCAGGCTGTCGACGGATGCGAGGCTCGTGTATGTGGATATGCGGAAGCGTTCGTTGATCATGCTCTCCGCACGCTTAGTCGCCGTATCCCGCGGGCCAATCGACCTGAAATCGTACTCGAAGCGATTGCCGGGGATGAACGCCACCGCCAGAGCCGCGATGATCACGGCGACGGCTATTGTCGCGGCTCGGTTGCGGGCAAAGAAACTCCCCGCGCGCGCGAGGCTGGAATAAGGGATCATGGGCCGTGGTCGCGAACGTAGCGCGCTTGACTTGTCGGGAAAGGCAGCGAGCAAGGCCGGCAATACGGTGAAGGTGGCTACGAGGCAGGTGATGATACCCGTACCGGCTATGAGCCCGAACTGCCGGAAGGCCGGGGAATGCGAGAGGAGGAGCGAATAGAACGCGCCCGCGGTAGTGAAAGCGCCCACTGACACAGGCACGAATACGCGGCGGAAACTATCGTCTATGGCGTCTTCAATGCTCATGCCCGAAGCCGTCGCCTCGTCGAAGCGCGTCGCGAAGTGGATGCCGAAATCGATCCCGAGGCCAACGAGGAGCACGCCGAACGAACTAGTTATCATGTTGAGCTCGCCCACCGCAATTGCCGCAAATCCGATGTCGGCGATTATGCCTACGGCCAGGGTAGCGAGCGCGAACAGGACGGACCGCAGCCGGTTGAAAGAAAAGAGGAAGAGCGCGAAAATCACGATCAATGCGGCGATGCTCGGGTAGAATGAGTCGGCTCCGAGGGATTTTTCCTCGTCGGCCTCGCCCGATACATCGCCGGCGAAGTTGAACGAGCTCCGGGGATACAAGCCGGCGAGGGATGCGGCCGTTTCGTGCACCGCTTCCATGAGGGCCGTAAGCTTTTTGCGGTCACCAAGGTCGAATGACGGGGTCACGATCAAGAGGAGGGTAGTTCCCACGGCGTCCGTCATATAACGGTCGCCTAAAAGCGCGTCATCGACGAGCCTCGCCGCGGTATCCTCCAAAGCGACGCCGCCGGTTTCGACGAGCGCCTTCGAGAGGTCTTGCGCCAATAGCTCGAGCCCGGCCATCAGGGAGACGAGAGCCTGCTATTCGTCGCCGTCGTCGACCGTCTCTTCGCCGCTTTCAAGCTTGGATTCCATGAGGTCGTTGATTGATCGCACGAAGGGCACGAGATTCGTCTTTTCGAGTATGCTCTCCTGGTCCTCGAGATCGTCCGTGTTCGATAGCATGAGACCCCATCGTTCGAGGAACGCGCGGTCGATCGATACGCGGACATTGCGTATAAGTGGGCTGATCGCGGGATCGGACTTCATCCTTAAGGCGAACTCCTCGGCGGACGCGAGCAGGTTTTCGCGATCCGGGTTCTCGACGGCTACGACGAGGCTTGACGTGGTCGCGAATTGTTCCGTGATCTTGATGTAACTCTGTCCCGACGCGTTTTCCGGGGGCAGCATGTCTTCGATGTCAGTCTCGAATCGCAGGCGTCCTGCGGCGAAAAGCGAGAGCGCGACCATTACGGCGGATAATCCGAGGATGATCCAGGGTCGACGAGATATAATGTTTCCCGTTTTTTCTGCCCTGTCGTGTGGATTCATCGTGTACTCCTTTTCTTTTGTGTAAATACTAAATAGTTAGTTAATACAAAGTGATACCGTAACCACGCCGAAGGCGGTGTGCGATAATTCGCGGTTGCAGCAATCCGTAACTCGTTTCTAACTAACTGATTAGTTAATGAATGGGTATCGTTCAATATCTTTCCGCCCATATGCACACTCCTTTCGCGCTCAATCATTCAAGAATCAAGCGCGTTATCGCTATTGCTTTGGGGCTGATATACTTTCGAGCTATAAGCTACATGCGTTCCGATGAACGAATCCAAAAATCGGTCCCGTAATTCCGGCTCCGTCAAGTTGAATCGCTGCATCCACAGGTTGTGGTAGACGACATAACTCAGGAGCGGCATGATGCCGGTAAAGAACTCCATGACCTCGGTTTGGGGTTGCTGGCTGATATTCATCCCCGCTTCGCGTCCGTACGCGAACATCCGCGAAAGCGTATCCTTGATGAGTGAAAAAATAAGTGCATTATCCGCGGAACGCTTGAGCGATTCCATGAGCATTACGCGAATTACGTTTTCATGTTCTTCAAGAGCGTCCAGATAATGTTCGAGCATGGCTTTCATGTCTTCTGGATCCATCGATACTGTGCTTTTCATCGTTTCCGCTGTCATGAACGAAAATATATCCTCCAAAGTGTGGTCAAAAAGGACTTTGAGCAGATCATCCTTGTTCTTGAAGTAGTAATAAATCAGAGCCTTGTTTACCTGGGCGGCTTTCGCTATCTCATCTACGCGCGCACCGTCGAATCCTTTTTCCGCGAACATATTAGCGGCGGCTTCAAGGATGCGGTGTTTTGCTTCAAGATCATTTGTTCCGTGTTTCATTTGACTAACCAGATAGTTAATATATATCACAGTAAACTCTATTGTCAAGCGTTACGGCTCGGGGGGCCTTTTCGGCCTACCCCTGGCTCTCTACGCCTTTAATGCCCGGCGACAGCCAGGACGGCAGGGCTAGCCTG